>JAFZOE010000028.1 GCA_017552845.1 Clostridia bacterium | reverse complement strand
ATTCCGAAAAGAAGCTGGTTTTTATTGATTGTATCATCAAGAGAATTGAGCCTTGTCATCTCCGCTTTGCATCTCTCGAGCCAGCGGACAGTTCTTTCACAAGAAGATTTGGCGTATTTATATTCAGCAGGATTCTCAACGCATTCATCAAAAGCCATAGCGATAGTCGAGCCGAGATTAGACTGAATTCTCATGCTTTCTTCGGGACCCATAAAAATATGTCTGCCGTCAACATGGCTCTGAAAACATACTCCCTCTTCCTTAATCTTTCTCAAAGAAGCAAGAGAGAATACCTGAAAACCGCCGCTGTCGGTAAGAATCGGGCCGTTCCAACCGGTAAATTTATGAAGACCTCCAAGTGATTTAATCAATTCATCGCCCGGCCTGACATGAAGATGATATGTATTCGAAAGCATTACCTGACAGTTAATATTTTCAAGGTCCGTTGAAGATAATGCTCCCTTTATAGCTCCGCATGTGGCGACATTCATGAAAGCGGGAGTCTGTATTGTTCCGTGAACGGTAACAAACTCCCCTCGCCTTGCATTATCTTCTTTCTTTATCAATCTAAACATTCAATCACCCGATAAATATTCTTTGATGATATTATCATTTTATAACTATAAAGTCAAATAATTTTTCTTGACTAATTATAAAATGAATTATATAATATAATTTAGAAAATTATAACCGAAAGGGTTTTGAGATGAAAATTATCGTAGCCGGTGCCGGTATTGGCGGATTGCAGGCAGCAAAGATTCTCGCCGCCAAAGGCCATGACGTTACAATTTATGAAAAATCTGATTCAGGCAGTTTGGGCAATAACTGGTTTGAAGATATTGATTACAAACTTTTCAACGATATCAAAATCAAGCTGCCCGAGGGCAGTTACCGAGCCGAAAATGTCAGCCTTGTTCCTCCTTTTACGGATGACAATATTATAATTGAAATTCCGAAGGAACAGCGTAAATGGAGAGTCAACCGCAAAAAGTTCATTGAGCAGATGGTTGCGGACGCAGTTGAAAAAGGAGCAAAAATAGTCTATTCCACCCCATGCAGAAAACTTATAATCAAGGGCGAAAAGGTCGGCGGACTCATTATCAGTTCCAATAAAGAAAAAGTTTATTGCGATCTTGTTATTGACGCCTGCGGAATCAACTCGCCTCTCAGAAAATCACTTCCCGAAGAATTCGGAGTTACCAAGGAACCCGGTGAGGATGAATACTTCAGCGTTTACAGAGGAATCTTCGACACTTATCCCGATTTACCGATTCCGAAGCAGCGCAAAAAGGTGTTTGTCAAATTCATGGGTCAGCCCGGTTTTTCGAGAGTTATCTGCGAGCCCGATGACAAAGTCGATGTTCTTGTCGGAAAAATGGGCAGAATGTCAAGATTTGAATTCGAGACTCTTTTCAGACAACTTCGTATCGAGAATCAGATAATCGGATATGAAGACCTTGAAAAAGGTGTATTTGCAAAGATACCCGTCAGATATCCTTTAACCAAAATGATGGTTGACGGTTATGTTGCGGTCGGTGACAGCGCGTTTATGAATATGCCGATGATGGGCAATGGTATTGCCGATTCGGTCAGGGCCGGTCAGATGCTCGGCGAAGTTGTTTCCGACGCCAATTCATCCAGCGCAAGGCAGATGTGGAAATATCAGGTTTCATATTTCAAGCAGATCGCCTATGAAAGATTTCTTGTTGATGCGATGCGCAGGACCCTTCTGAAATCAAAATCGGATGAAATCAGATT
>JAFZOE010000027.1 GCA_017552845.1 Clostridia bacterium | reverse complement strand
GATAGAGTGTTTGGCTACGAACCAAAAGGTCGGGGGTTCGAGTCCCTCACGGCGCGCCAAGAAACAAGCACCCGGCGGGTGCTTGTTTCGCTTATAATGCCGCTTTTCGGAGAAATATTATTTCGGAGTTCGCCGTGAAACAGTTTACCGTAGGAAAAAACGACGCCGGTCAGCGCCTGGATAAGTTCATCACCAAGGCCGTTCCCGCTCTGCCGCAGTCCCTTATGTATAAGGAAATCCGCCGCAAGTATATCAAAATCAACGGCATGCGTGCGCAGATTTCGGATAAGCTCGCCGAGGGTGATGTTGTCACGCTCTATGTCAAGGATGAATTCTTTGTTCCGGTGCGTGAAAGATTCGATTTCTTGACCGCTTCGAAAAAACTCGATATTGTCTATGAGGATGAGAATCTGATGCTTCTGAATAAGAGTGTCGGAGTGCTTTCGCATCCCGATAACAATGAGTATAACGATACTTTGATTTCCCGTGTGCAGAGATACTTATATGAAAAAGGGGAGTATGATCCTAGGGATGAAAATTCCTTTACTCCCGCCCTTGTGAACCGTATTGACCGCAACACCGGTGGTATAGTTATAGCTGCAAAGAACGCTGAATCGCTGAGAATCCTCAATCAAAAACTCAAAAACAGGGAGATTCATAAATACTATCTCTGCGTAGTCCACGGGATTCTCAAGAAGAAAAGCGGAGTGCTCGAGGCGTGGATGATTAAGGATGAGAATAAGAATAAAGCAGAGGTCTTCGACAGTGAAGTCCCCGGAGGAAAGCTTATGAAGACAAAGTATTCGGTTGTTGCCGAAAAAAATGATCTTTCTCTCGTCGAAGTTGAGCTTCTGACCGGCCGCACCCATCAGATAAGAGCCCAGTTTGCCCATATCGGCCATCCGCTTCTCGGCGACGGTAAATACGGCACTAACGCGCTGAATAAAAAATACGGCTACAAAAAGCAGTTTTTATATTCCCAAAAGCTGAAATTTGATTTTGAATCGGAAGCGGGAATCCTTGAATACCTTGACGGCAGAGAGTTTGAGACCGAAGAAGTATGGTTCAAAAAAGAATTTCTTTCGGGTGAACTGTTTGTAAAATAAATCTGCTTTTATAAAAAAATACTTGTAAAAATAATAAAAATAGTTTATTATATATTCATTATGTGACATTGTGTCAATAAGCATTATCTGAGTAAAGGATGATATTCACTATGGCAAAGAAAGAAAACGAAAAATCCAAGGCTGAGCTCTATCGCGAGGAACGTAAAGCGAGAATAGCAAAAGCCAATAAAAAGAATGCCAAGAGCCTTGAAGCCGGCAAAAAGGTAGCCGGCGTAGGTAAGAAGGTCGTTGCGGTTGTTCTCTGCGCGGCAATTCTTTTCGGTATTTTATGCTGGGCAAACGCCATCTTCGGTTTCACCGGCAAGATGAGCACCGCCCTCAAGGTTGGCAGCCAGAGAGTTTCGGCTACCGAGTATGAATTCTATTTCAAGAATATGTATCAGCAGGCAGCTTACATCGAGCAGATGTACCAGCAGTATGGCCAGAGTTCCGGTTTCTCGACTGATAAGGCTCCCGATGAGATTCCTTTCACCGATGAAGACGGCAACCAGACCAACTATGCCGAATACTTCAGAACCGAGGCCATCGAGCAGGCCCGCCAGCTTATAGCTTATTATCTCGAGGCCAAGGCAAACGGCTTTGAGCTTGATGAGGAAGCTCAGCAGGAAATAGACGAGACCATCGAGAATTATAAGAGCAGCGCCGCCGAGAATGGCTATTCGCTTGACAGCTATCTCAGAGCATCCTTCGGTGCAGGTTTCACTACCAAGATGTTCAGAGAGCAGCTTGAAATCCAGGAGACTGCTACTCATTATCAGGAGAAGCTCAAGGAAGATTTTACTGCCGGCGTAAAGCTTGACGATATCAAGGCGGAGTATGAGAAGAATAAGAAGGATTACGACTACGCCGATATCCATTATTATAAGTTCGCAGGCGAAACCCTCACTGCGGAAGAGGGCGAAACCGAGAAGGATCTCGAAAAGAGACAGAATAAAGAAAACGAAAAGATTTACAAAGAGGCAGAAGGCGTCTATGCCGATGTTACCGATGTTGCTACACTTGAAACCGCTCTTGCCGAATATCTGAAGGCAAAAGAGGAAGAGAAGAAGGCTGAG
>JAFZOE010000285.1 GCA_017552845.1 Clostridia bacterium | reverse complement strand
GATGTTTTATTTCCGAAAGGTATCTGGCTCATAACAACCCCGGCAAACATAATCGCACAGCCGAGAAGGGCGCGCGGACCCATTATATCATGCAGAATTATTCTGCCGAAAATAACGCTGAAAACGGATTCAAGGCACATCAGAAGAGACGCTACCGCGGGCTCTGTATATTTCTGGCCGAATATCTGCAGCGTAAAAGCAATACCCGTGCTCGCAATGCCCGCATATAGAATAGGAACAGCACAGCCCAGGATTTCGGACATCTGCGGCTTCTCGAATATAAACATGCAGATAACGGAAAGAATGCCGGCCGTCAGAAACTGAGTGCAGGCCAGGGCGACAGGCTCGGCTCTGACACAGAAATGATCGATGACAAGAATATGGGCCGCGAATCCCACGGCGCAGAGAATTGAGAAAATCTCGCCGGCGCCGACCTTGAAATCACCTTTTTTCATGCAGAGAAAATACAGGCCGATCATACCGAGAACAACAGCTATCCAGACATTGAGGCCGACTATTCTTCCGATGAAGAGGCCCGCAAGGGGCACGAGAATCATATAGAGCGCCGTTATGAATCCGACCTTTGCGGCAAATATATCGAAAGAAAAAGCGTGCTGCTGCAGGTTGCTGGCTATGCACAGCACGATTCCGCAGATTACCCCGGCGTATGCAGTGGCCTTAAAATCGAATTTTCTGCTCTTTTCAGGCGGATAATTCTTAACCGCCGATTTATGAAAAACAGGCACGAACGGCAGAAGAAAAATGCCGCCTATCAGCGTTCTGATTCCGTTGAATGTAAAGGTCCCGATATGAGCGCCGGTCTTCTGGGCTACAAATGAGAGACCCCATATTGCGGCGGCGGTTATACAGAACAGCGGCCCGATAAATCTTTTGTTTCCTGATGTGTTTTCTTTCATAATTTCAAAAAACAGCCCGCAAGCAAAACCTGCGGGCTATAAACTTTAATCTTATTCTGCGGATTCGGCATCCTCAGCGGGTGCTTCCTCAGCGGGTGCTTCTTCTGCGGGAGCTGCTTCCTCGGCAGGAGCTTCCTCAGCAACTGCTTCTTCAGCAGGAGCTTCCTCAACGGGAGCTTCCTCTGCGGGTGCCTCTTCGTCTGCGGGAGCTTCATCTTCCTCTGTCTCTTCGGGCGGAAGAAGGGCTCTGATGGAAAGGCTTACACGCTTTTTATCATAATCAATTGCAGTAATCTTGCAGGTAACGGTCTGACCTACTTCAAGCTCATCGGCGGGTTTGTTGACCCTGTGATTTGCTATCTGGCTGATATGGATGAGGCCGTCGATGCCGGGAATAACTCTTGCGAAAGCGCCGAAATCGGTAAGGCCGACTATCTCTGCGTCGATAACTGTATCGACGGGATATTTCTTGGCAAGAATAGCCCAGGGATTATCCTCGTCTTTTCTGTAGCCGAGGGAAATCTTTCTGTTTTCGCGGTCAAGGGACTTGATGAATACTTCGACTTCCTGACCTACGGTGAAAATCTCTGAGGGATGCTTGATTCTCTTCCAGCTCATTTCGGAAATGTGAACCATACCGTCAACGCCGCCGATATCGACAAAGGCGCCGTAGCTGGTGAGAGATTTAACGATACCTGTGTAGGATTTGCCTTCCTCTGCCGCTGCCCAGAAAGCGTCGGACGCTGCCTGCTTCTGCTCGGCAATGACGGAGCGGATTGAACCGACCGCTCTCTTCTTGTGAGGATCGGCATCGATGATGCGGAACTGAACTGTCTTCTTGAGAAGGCTCTCGAGAGCGTCTCCTCTGTGTTCGGTTGCCTGCGATGCGGGGATAAATACGACGGAGCCGCCTGAAGCAACGAGAACGCCGCCCTTGATGACCTCTGTAACAACGCCTTCAAGGATTCTGCCGTCTTCTTTGCCTTCGAGGATGCTGCCCCATGATTTGATGGCGTCGGCTCTCTTCTTGGAGAGAAGGACCGTGCCGTCAGCATCGTTCTTCTTCATAATAACCAGCGTAAGCACATCGCCGACTTTAACTTCTTTGGAAGGATCGACGTTGGGATCGCTGCTGAATTCCTCATTGGGAACAAGGCCGGTGAGACCGCCGAGAATGTGATTCTTCGGAATGTCAACCTGGACTTCTGTCGGTGTGATATTCTCAACTGTGCACTCGATGACGGAATCATCGACAAGATCGTTAAGAAGATCATTCAGGTTTTCACTATCGACTGACGCTGCTGCAGAAGGCACCTCCTCTACCACGGTTTTTTCGGTTTCATTGATGATGTCGGACATTGCTGAAAGTACCTCCTTAATTATTACGGCGGGAGTGGATGCACCTGCCGTCACGCCTACCGAGGCGTAAGTGGAAAAATCTATGTTTTTGAGCTCTTCGGCTCTTTCCACCAGAAATGTGTCGCAGTTTGCGGAGCAGACATTTTTAAGCTTCACGGTATTTGAACTGTGTCTGCCTCCGATAACCACCATTGCGTCGCATTCGCGGGAGAGCTTCTCAGCTTCCTCCTGCCTTTTGCGAGTAGCACTGCATATTGTATCAAAAATTTTTGCATTCGTAAAGAGTAATTTTATTTTTTCTTTACTTTTTTTCCATTCCGACGCCGAAAAAGTAGTCTGGGAGACGAAAATTGTTCTGTTTCGGAATAAACCTGCGTTATTCCCGTATAATTTCTCAAGCTCATCCGCGGATGAAAAGACAAATGAAGGACCCTTGCAGCATCCTCTGATGCCGATTACTTCGGGATGATCCGCATCGCCCGCTATCAGAGTCGGAATATCCGGAGCTGAATTCTCCGATACTATTTCGTGAATCTTTGCCACAAACGGACAGGTCGCGTCAAGAATCTTTCCGCCGAGCCTGATAATATCGTCCGCCGTGCCGGGAGTAACTCCGTGAGCCCTGATAAGCACGGTTTCACCCGGAATAAGCTCTTCTGGCGAATTTATGATTCTCAGCCCCTGCTTTTCAAGATCATCCGTCACATCGGTATTGTGAATCAGCTGACCGAGACAACAGCACTTTCCGCCTTGCGAAATAAGCTCATAGGCCATATTCACCGCGCGGTCAACGCCGAAGCAGAAACCTGCGGTCTGAGCGGGAATTACTCGCAATGTCCTTCCTCCCAGAGAGCGGTGATTGCGGCAAATATCTTGTCGGTGGCTGCGATTTCCTCCTCGCGGGTTGGCTTGTCGCCCGAGAAACCGAGCTCTTCATAAGGAATTATTTTGCCGTATCTGACTGTCAGTTTTGAATGCTTTTTGCATCCTTCGTCATTATAAAGCGAGACCGGAAGAACGCCGCATTTCGCGCCGGCGGCAATTCTGGCGGCTCCCCTCTTGGGTTTGCCGGGTTTACCGTCTTTTGATCTGGTTCCTTCGGGGAATATAGCAAGTATATATCCCTTCTTGGGAATCTGCATAGCATATTTGAAAGAGTCGGTATCGGCGGCGCCTCTGGCTATCGGGAAACCATTGACGGTCGTGAACGCCCATGCGGTAATGAAATGATTCCAAAGCTCTTTTTTAGCCATGAAATGAAGCTGTCTGTTTTCGATTCCCTCTCCTATAATCAGCGGATCGAGAAGGTGAATATGATTTGCGGCGAGGACGAATCCGCCTTCATCCGGAATATTCTCAGCACCCACATATTTAATTTTGAAATTGCATTTATTGACAAATTTGCCGATAGGTCTGATTCTTTCGTAAGTCTTTTTCTCGGTAACTTCTTTTTTGAAATTGAATTTTTTGATACTCATGCTGTTTTCTCCCCGATTACTTCAATTACTTTATTTATTGATTCCTCAAGAGTGAGTTCGCTCGTGTCGACTATCACACCGTCGTCTGCCGGTCTGAGAGGGGCAACCTCTCTGTGGGAATCATTATAG
>JAFZOE010000284.1 GCA_017552845.1 Clostridia bacterium | reverse complement strand
TGCAGCCTGTCACCGTAATTGACGTTATAGATTTTAACGATATTCGGATGCGACAGCAGGGAAATTGCCTTGGATTCATTTTTGAATCTGCGGCGGAACTCCTCGTTTGCAAGGAATTCATCCTTCAAGATTTTGACTGCGACTATTCTGTCGTCAATATTATCATAGGCCTTGTAGACGACCGCCATTCCGCCGACGCCCATGACCTCCTGAATCTCATATCGACCGTCCAGTCTTTTACCGGTATAATCATCCATAATATACAATTCCTTTCAATCAGACTGATATCGCAACCGCGGTCACATTGTCTCTGCCGCCGTTATTGTTTGCTGTTTCAACTAGTTTGCCTACATATTCCTCAAGCGGAGTATTCTCCGCGAGATTCACGATATCCTCAACGGGCACATAGTTTGTAAGCCCGTCGGTGCAGAGCAGGATTATGTCGCCCGGAGCGACATCCTCCTGGCAGAAGTCGGTGCGCACCTCGCTGTCAACACCGACCGCGCGGGTAATCCAGTTTCTCTTCGGGTGATCCTTGGCCTCCTCGGCCGTAATCTGGCCGTCGTCAACCATTCGCTGAACTACTGAATGATCCCGAGTGAGCTGGATTATCTCGCCCTTCGGGGGATTTATCAAATAGGCTCGGCTGTCTCCCGCGTGAACGACATAGGCGAATTCGCCCGTCACAATTGCTGCGACCACCGTCGTTCCCATTCCCTCATATTTCTTTTCGGTAAGCGAGAGCTGGTAGATGTATTTATTGGCGTATTCGACGGCGGTAAACAGGAGCGACCTTATCGAAATATCACTCATACCGTCGTAATATCCGCTTTTTATCCTCTCGCGGACAATCCTGACGCACTCTCCCGAGGCAAGCTGTCCCTCAGCGGCGCCGCCCATGCCGTCGCAGATAATTGCGTAGCAGGTGCCCGGAGTAAGCTCGCCGAGCGAGTAGGAATCCTGATTGTCTTTTCTGACATGACCTGTTTCCGTCTTGGCGGCAAGTATCATATCGACTCCCCCTTTTTCTTCTGTTTAAGACGGAGCTGACCGCAGGAGGCATCGATATCCGAACCGAGCTTTCGCCTGACGGTAGCGTTGATTCCGTTCTTTTCCAGAATTTCGGTGAATTTTTTGACTCTTTCGGGGCTGCTGGGCTTAAAGGGGCTGCCCTCGACCTCATTTACGGGAATGAGATTCACATGGCATAGCATACCCCTGAGCTTTGAAGCAAGCTCCCGTGCGCAGTCATCCGAATCATTAACGCCCGAAAGCATTGAATATTCAAATGAAATTCTGCGCGAGGTTTTTAATGTATATTCACGGCATGCGTCGAGGAGTTCCTCAACGGGATACCGGCTGTTTACAGGCATAATCTTATTTCTGATTTCGTTATTCGGCGCATGGAGAGAAACTGAGAGCGTGAGCTGAAGATGTTTTTCCATAAGCTTTCTGATTTCGGGGACGAGGCCGCAGGTGGAGAGCGAAATGTTTCTCATCGAGATATTGAGGCCCTTTTCATCCGTTACAAGCGAAATGAAGCGCATAACATTGTCGAAATTATCAAGCGGCTCACCCATTCCCATAAGGACAATGTGGGAGATTCTCTCGCATGTCTCCTTCTGAGCGAGATATATTTCGCTGAGCATTTCGCCGGGCGTCAGCCTTCTTTTGAAACCGCCTATTGTCGAGGCGCAGAAGGCGCAGCCCATCTTGCAGCCGACCTCGGTCGAAACGCAGATTGAATTGCCGTATTTATACTTCATTATGACGCATTCGACATAGTCGCCGTCGGGCAGCTCATAGAGCATTTTCACAGTCCCGTCGGACGCGACCTGTTTGCCTTTTACGCTGCAGCAGGAGATCGGAAATTTTTCCGCGAGCTCTTCGCGCAGGGACTTCGGGAGATTGAGCATATCGGCATAATCGAGCACAAGATGCTTATGAAGCCACTCCCAGACCTGCTTTGCCCTGAAGGCCTGTATTGAATTTTCCCTGAAAGCCTGCGACAGTTCGTCAAAGCTCGCCGAAAGAATATCCATATAGTCTCCGTAAATCAGTTGATGCGTTCAAATACTGCTATAAAGAAGCCGTCTGTCCCGTGAATATGGGGCATGAGGGTAAGGTATCTGTCGTTGCTGCCGTATCTCTTGACCTGGGGCAGGAACTGAACCGCGGCGAATTCGGGATGCTCGGCAAGGAATTTATTGCAGACCGAATCGTTTTCGGCGGGATTCAGAGTGCAGGTCGAATACACGAGCCTTCCGCCCGGTTTGAGATAATTCACGGCGTTTGAAAGAATCTTATATTGAAGCTCGGGTAGCTTATCGATTTCGGGTTTATTCTTGAAGCGGATTTCGGGTTTGCGCCTGATGATTCCGAGACCCGAGCACGGAACATCGCAGAGTATTTTATCCGCCTGACCGTAATTGGAATTAAAAAACTGCGCATCGGAAAAATAGGTTCTCACATTTGAAAGACCGAGACGCTTTGCGCCCGATTTAATCAGTTCAACTCTCGACTGATAGATATCAAAAGCCTTGACAGCGCCGTTGCCGCCCATCATTTCGGCAATCGTGAAAGTTTTGCCTCCGGGGGCCGCGCACATATCGAATACTGTATCCGTCTCCTTCGGATCGAGAGCGAGACAGCAGAGTTGAGAGGAGATATCCTGCACGTGAAAGAGCCCCTCCGCATAGGCATTGAGATTGTCGACGGCGCCCGAAGATGTAAGCTTCATCGAGTTTTCGGGAGCAGGCAGAGTCTGGGCCACCACACCCTCTTCCGCGAGTTTCCACATAAGATCGTCGGGAGTGGTTCTGAGATTATTCACCCTGATTGTCACACCGGGAGCTTCAAGAGCTTTTGAAGCAAGACCCTCGGCGTTTTCAAATCCGTAGGAATCAATCCACAGCTCGATAAGCCACTGGGGACAGGAATATCTGATTGAAAGGTATTCCGCAGAATTCTCTTTCTTCTCGGGATATTTCAGACCGTTTTCCGCAACTCTTCTGAGAACCGCATTTACAAGCGAAGCGGAGAACGAGGATTTGTTGACCTTCGCGAGCTGAACGCTCTCGCTGACGGCGGCGTGGTCCGGCACCCTGTCCATAAACAGAATCTGATACGCGCCGAGAACAAGAATAGTAT
>JAFZOE010000283.1 GCA_017552845.1 Clostridia bacterium | reverse complement strand
GTTCAGAACGGCACTCTCAATTCCGGCGATATCATAGTCGCGGGCTCGGCAGTCGGCAGAGTCAGGGTTATGACCGATGACAAGGGCCGCAAGACCAATTCCGCGGGCCCGTCCGTTCCCGTTGAAATCATGGGCCTCGATGAGGTTCCGCAGGCGGGCGACGGCTTCGACGCGGTCAAGGATGAAAAGCTCGCGAGAGAGCTCGTCGAGCAGAGAAAGAACAAGGCAAAAGAAGAACAGTTCAAAGAATTCCAGAAGGTCACTCTTGAGAATCTCTTCGATTCCATCAAAGAGGGCGAACTCAAGGAACTCAATATCATTATAAAAGCGGACGTCCAGGGCTCGGCGGAAGCAGTCAAGCAGTCGCTTATGAAGCTTTCCAATGACGAAGTCAGAGTCAAGGTCATCCACTCTGGCGTCGGCGCAATCCGTGAGAGCGATGTCATGCTCGCGGGCGCTTCCAACGCCATCGTCATCGGCTTCAACGTCAGACCCGACGGCGTCGCCCAGGAGAGCGCGGAGCGCGACGGCGTTGAAATCAAGTGCTACAGAGTCATTTATGACTGCATCAACGAAATAGAGGCCGCTATCAAGGGTATGCTTGCGCCGAAATTCAGGGATGTCGATATCGGCAAGGCGGAGGTCCGCCAGGTCGTCAAGATTTCCTCGGTCGGCAATATCGCGGGCTGCCACGTCACAAGCGGCAAGGTTACGAGAAACGCGAAAGTCAGAGTTGTCAGGGACGGCATCGTCGTTGCCGAGGACGCCATGGCTTCGCTGCGCAGATTCAAGGATGATGTCAAGGAAGTCGCTCAGGGCTTCGACTGCGGTATCGGTCTTGAAAAATTCAACGATATCAAAGAGGGCGACGTCTTTGAATGCTATGTAACCGAGGAATACAAAGACTAAGAGGTATCTTATGGCAGGTTACAAAACCGACAGGGTTTCGGAGGATATAAAGCGCGAAATCGCCGCGATGATCCGCGAGCTCAAGGATCCGAGGATTCAGGGCATGCTGACCGTAGTCAATGTTGAGGTCAGCTCCGACGCTTCGTTTGCCAAAGTCTATGTCAGTGCAATGGAGGGCATAGACACGGCAAAGACGGCGGTGAAGGGCCTCACGAGCGCGACCGGCTATATCCGCCGCGAGATAGGCAAGCGCCTTCATCTGCGCAAAACCCCCGAACTCAAATTCATAGCGGATGATTCGATAGAAAAAGGTATGAATATCACCCGCCTCATAAACAGCGTAGTAAAAGAGGAAAATCCGGATGAAGATAACCCTTCGTGAAACCGCAGATTATCTGCTGAATAACGATAATTTTCTGCTCCTGTGCCACGTCTCTCCCGACGGCGACACGGTGGGCAGTGCCTGCGCGCTCGCGAGAGGTCTCATTTCCAAGGGCAAAAGCGTAAGAATTCTCTGCGGAGACAAGCTCACCAAGGAATATGCCTTTATGCTCGACGGAATTGAGATGAGCGATAGCGAGAGCGGGCATATCGTTGCGGTGGATGTTGCGGTTCCGTCGCTTCTCGGCGCCGAATACGAAGGCATTTACGGCGATAAGGTCGAGCTGTGTATCGACCATCATTTCACCAACAGTCTCTATGCCGAGAGGGTTTATCTTGAACCCGATTCCGCGTCTGCAGCAGAGATCGTTTACCTGCTTCTCAGGGAAATGCAGGTTGAAATCACTCCGATTATCGCAAGCTGTCTCTACTGCGGCGTTTCAACCGATACGGGCTGCTTCAGATTTTCGAATACGACGGTCCGCACCTTCGAAATCGCGGCGGAGCTCGCGAAAGCGGGAGCGGATTACTACAATATAAATCAGGCGTTTTTCGAGACGAAAACCCGCACCTACGCCGCGCTTGAGCGTCTTGCTCTCGAGGGTATGAGATTCTATTTTGACGAGCAGTGCGCGATTATCACAATCACTCAGGAAATGTATGCCCGCACCGGCTCGGATGAGAGCGAGGTCACAAAGCTCGCAAATCTTCCGCGTCAGGTTGAGGGAGTCAAGGTCGGGGTCATGATGCGCGAACTGAAAGACGGCGGTTTCAAATGCTCAATCCGCACCCACGGCGAGATTGACGCCTCGCAGATAGCCGGGCGCCTCGGAGGAGGCGGACACGCCGGCGCCGCGGCCTGCACGATAAATATGACCAAAGGCAAGGCGACAAACCTGCTTCTCAAAGAGGTTGCAGCCGAAATTGAGGCATATAACGCGCAGGAGAATTAACTCCGCGCCATATTCAAAAAATGCAACTGATAAATCGATTAAAAAGCGCCGTTTACCGGCACTTTCTATATAACATGTCCGCCGGTAGCATAGCTGGATAATGCATCGGATTCCGATTCCGAAGACCGGGGGTTCAAATCCCTTCCGGCGGGCCAGAAAAACATGACTCGAACATCACCATTATAGGTGATACGTTCGGGTTATGTTTCTTTTTATCCGAAGTTTTCTGAATTTCAAGGCCCTTATATATCAACGAAATAACCAGACCTCCCGTTGAATTCTCTGTTACCTTATACTCATAAATTGAACAACCCAAAACCGGGAAATCCGAGACAATTAAATTCTAAATTACTAAAAAAATATAGTAATAACTATTTTATTAAATATCTTTCAATCAATCTTGAGTTATAGATTGATATGATATAAAAGTTTTTGCCCTGATCACAGTTTTAAACTATGGTCAGGGCTTTTTTGCTTTATTCAGATTCCGTTGCCGGAAGTATAATCACCCCATTTGGCAGTGGTCCATTCTCATCATAAATATAAAACAGCGCAGAGGCAAGCTTGTCAATGTAAATATCATCAATGTCTGAATCATATTCCATATTTTCAAAATCAATCTCCAGCTTGCCGGTATATTCTTCATAACGGTTGCATATTTCAGAATAGTATTCGCATTTGGTTGATGCGTTGTTTTCTTTAACCAGTTCAAAATATATGGCAGTGTAATCAGCACAGATGTATTCTTCTGCTTCTTCAGGGGTTATTCTTTCAACTGTTTTTTCGTTTACAATATACGCAAATTCAGGAATCAGGCGCTTTCTCATCTGAGAGAGCGCCGCTTTTTCTGTTTTTAAGGCTTCGTCAACGGTTATGCCGAAATGCGCGGCGGTGGATTCTCGGGTATGGTGGTCGGTAAGGTTATCTAACCCGAAGCGGTAGTTAAGATATTGCCGCTGCCTGTCGGTCAGTTTGTTCAGAGCTTCATATACTTTCGATTTCTTATGGTTCCTGAAAAACAGTTCCTCGGGAGTTAAGTGATAATCGGTTTCATAAAGCGGCTCGGTTTTAATATGATCACTGTCAACCGGATTGATTTTAACTTTTATACCCGCTAAATCATCGTAATCGACTTCGTAAGTTTTAACCGGAAATTTCTTCCAGGTTGCATAACACTGCGATTTTATATAGTTGATTATATGGTTCTTTATACAGTTACCGGCAATAGTGGTGAACATAAATCCTTTTTCAGGGTCGAATTCTTCAATGCCCTTCATAAAG
>JAFZOE010000282.1 GCA_017552845.1 Clostridia bacterium | reverse complement strand
GCTGTTCATGCGGTAGGCCTTGTCTTCCCAGGCTTCGCCGACATACTGGGAATATTCATGATTGCCCGCGATGAAGAAGATATGCTCATCGGCGAGGATTTCACGCGCTTTCAGAGTATTTGCATGGGAGACGAAATCAAACATATCGCCGGTATGAACAAGAACATCGCAGTTTTCCTTTGCATAAGCGATATGCTCAAAGAGATATTTTTCTCTGTCCGGTGAACTGAAACGCGCGGCAAGTTCGTGCTTTCGCTCATTGTCGTTTTCATCGACATAAGCGACATGTGAATCGGTAACGTGAAGAATTTTTATCGGCTTCTCAAGGCCGATTTCAAGAGTTGACCTGACTAACTGCATTATATACACTCCTCATTTATTCAAAATCTTCTTTGGTGAAATCTCTGCCGAAGGTCGCAAGGCCTATGTATTCGCGGTTTCCAGAGCGGCCGTTATACCAGATGCGCCACTCGTCTTTATCCTCATCATAGAGAGCGGAGGGCTTGTAGCAGGAATCGCAGTCCCAATCCCCTTCGGAAGGGGCAACCAGCGGATTGAGTTTGCATCTGTGAAAATCTGTAACTCCGTTTTCGGAATAAGCGCAGCAGATGCAGGCGGTGTTTATATCTTTATAGCCGATATAAAACATAAGATAGCCGAGCTCTTTATGCGGAATCACCTGGCATCCGCCGATTCGTTCTCGCTCATATTCATTTTGCGGAGCGTTGACAAATATGGGATTTATAGGGGATTTGAGCCAGTTTATGCCGTCTCTGCTCTCGGCATAGGCGAGAACATTCGGTTCATAGGTTTCACCCGCGCTATACCACATACGGTAAACACCGTTTTCACAGAGGACGCAGGGATTCATGACCGAGGCGCCCTCCCACGGTCTCTCGGGGAAAAGGACGGGATAAAACCCGATTCGCCTGAAATTCAGCCCGTCATCGCTTTCGGCGGCGCCGATGAAACTGTGTCCCCTCGCCTGCCCGGTATACCACATCATATATTTATCTCCGGTATTCAGCACGCAGTTGCGGTTGATTGCATCCTCCCAGCCGCTTGATTTATCGGGGGCATAAGTAATCTGCGGAGGCTCCCAGCTTATACCGTCATCGGAAAAGGAAACGGCGGCCGTGTCATTCGTTCTCCAGGATAAATCCATACGGAGCCTGCCGCCCTGCGTTCCGGTTACATAAACGTCAAAAAGAGTTCCCGTATTTTCATCGCCGAAGACGGGATTGCCTGAATACTTTCTGAATGTAGACATATTTTCACCTGAATAGTCAAAGTATATTGAAATGCCCGCAAAACTGCGGGCTTCGGTTATTTCATAAAGAAATTATAAAGTTTCTGCGGAAAAGCGGGATCGGTATCATAAACAGCGTGGCCGAAGCCTTCCGTAACTGTTAATTCGAATGCGGGATTGCCCGAAAACAGATTGAGAATCTCATAACCGCTATCGGCGCCGAGAACGGCATCATCCTTATCAAATGCGCAGAAGACGGGGCAGTTGATATTCTTGACTTGATTAGTTATATCAAAGCCGAGAGTGCCTTCGGCAAGGGTTATGAAATGATCGAGTTCGCAATCATTTACGCCCTGCGAGAGCGTGATAAACGCATTCTTATTGGCATTGAAGAATTCGGGCGGATAGACCTTGCCCGCAAAGGAAAGATACAGCTCTTCGCGTTTTCTTTCACGCGCGAGCGAAATCCACTCCGAAATAATCTCAAAGCGTTTGTCATCAATGCGCGCAGAGGTTGACGCAACGGCAATCTTATTGACGAACCCGGGATAATCGGCGGCCAGAGTGAGGGTTATCATTCCGCCCTGGGACGCTCCGAAAACATCGGCTTTTTCAATACAGAGAGCTTTCATTACTGCGGCTGTATCGCGCGCCATATCGGATATTGAGTATTGAGCGGGCAGTTCGTTTCTGCGCTCGATAAGATATACAGTCCAGTCCTTCAGAAAGGCTTCATACTGCTTTTCGACTGCGCCTGCATAGGGCAGAACGCTCTGAACGCTCAGGCCCGGCAGAATTACAAGTGTTTTGCTTCCTTCGCCGGTTTTCATATAGCCGGCGGTGAAGGAATCGGTTCTGACGGTTGAAGTGATAAAACTCATTTTCTCTTACCGCGCAGCAATGTAACGGCAAGCGAGCCGATGCCCGCAACGACGGCGAGGGCGCCGAATCCGAGGCAGAGGTAACCCGAGGTGACGGTCGCGGCCGTTACATAATCG
>JAFZOE010000281.1 GCA_017552845.1 Clostridia bacterium | reverse complement strand
TCGCGCATGTTTATATTGGGCGAGGACATATCGATTTTTGCCCTGAGCGTCTTTTCGCCGTCTTTGAATTCGCCCTTTGTCATTCTCTCAAATAAATCGAGATTCTCTTCGATTGAGCGGTCTCTGTAAGGGCTGTTTTTGCCGGGCTCGGTCAGAGTGCCCCTGTATTCTCTTATCTCATCGGCGGAAAGGTCGCAGACATAGGCCTTGCCGGCCTTGATAAGCTTGATTGCGCAGTCATAGATGAAATCAAAATAGCTTGACGCATAGAGGCATTTATTCCACTTGTAGCCGAGCCACTCGATATCCTCCTTGATGGCGTCAACGTATTCGACATCCTCTTTTGAGGGGTTGGTATCGTCAAGGCGCAGATTGCATTCGCCGCCGTATTTTTCGGCTGTTGAAAAATCAATGCAGATGGCCTTCGCGTGGCCGATATGAAGGTATCCGTTCGGCTCGGGCGGAAATCTGGTCTGAACCCTTGAATTCACGCCCGCGGCGAGGTCCTCATCTATAAAATCATGAATGAAATTTGAGCTTGTGTTTAATTCTTCCATGGCAATCATATCCTTTCGTAAGCCGCCGCGGCATCCGCGAGGCGGCGCTGAATCTCCCCATCGCCGAGAAGCCCCATAATCGACCAGAGATCGGGGGTGTTCCTGCGCGAGGTCAGTGCGATCCTTATTACGCTTGAAACATCGCCGACATGGCCCTTGAACGCGTCCGGATTCTGCTTGAATTCCTTGACATTCGGCGTGAAGCCGAGCGGAGCGCAGAGATCCTTTATCTTTTGGAACCAGGTGTCCTTGTCGTCATCGAGCGAATAAACTTTTGAATACGCTTCGAGTATCGCCTTCGCGTCGGCGGGGGAAATATTTTCGGGCAGGGTGTAATCCGCCTGATAGTATTCATTGAAGAAATATGAGATATAGTCCTTTACCTCGCTCCATTTCGCTATATCCTTGCGGGGCTTCGGATTTTCTCTGTCAATATTGAGTATCGCCTTTGACCTGACGAGGTCGGCAGTAAGAACGCCGTAAAACTCCCCGTCAAATTCCTTCGCCCATTCGCAGACTCTCTCATAAACGGTTTCGGCATTCATTACGGAAATCACGTTTTTGCTGACATCATTGAGTTTTACGAGGTCAAAGAGGCAGCCGCTCGAGCTCATCTTCTTGAGATTGAAGGGATAATCCATCGCGGGAACTCCGGGATTCGCCCTGCGCCAGTCCTCAAAGCCGGAGCTTATGAGCGTGAGCAGATATTCAATCAGGCTCTCCTTCGGGAAGCCCTCATCCACAAAGTAGCTGACCGCCGCCTCGGGATCTTTTCTCTTTGAGAGCTTGCGCTTGTCGCCGGTCTCGTCATCGAATTTCATGACCTGCGGAGTATGCGCGTATTTGGGAACCTTATAGCCGCACGCCTTGAAAAGCGCTATATGCTTGGGAACGGATGAAATCCATTCCTCGCCCCTGATAACGTGGGTGGTATGCATAAAATGATCGTCGCAGACATGCGCGAAATGATAAGTCGGAACGCCGTCCGATTTGAGAAGCACTTCGTCAATGATATTCTCGGGCATCTCAATTTTGCCCCTAATCATATCCTCAAATGTGATTCTCTTATCCTCGCTGCCGTCGGAGCGGAAGCGGAGCACCCAGGGCTTGCCGGCATCGAGATTCGCCTTGATTTCGTCAAGAGTAAGGTCGCGGCATTTCGCGTATTTGCCGAAGTATCCGGTTATCGCCGCGCCGTCCGCCTCCTGCTTTTCGCGCAGGGTTGAAAGCTCGTCGGCGGAGCAGAAGCAGGGATAGGCGAGCCCTTTTTCCACAAGGGATTTCGCGATTGTCTGATATATTTCAACCCTCTTGCTCTGCGTATAGGGGCCGTAGTTCCCCTTTTCGGTGCCGAAGCCGGTGACGCCCTCGTCAAATTCGACTCCGAAGGCCTTCATTCCGTTTGTGATGGCGGAAACGCCGTCGTCAATCTCGCGCTTTTTATCGGTATCTTCGATTCTCAGATATGCGAGACCGCCCGAAACCTTCGCGGTGAGCACATCCACGAGCGCGCCGAAAAGGCCGCCGATATGCAGGTAGCCGGTCGGCGAAGGGGCGAATCTCGTCACCCTCGCGCCCTCGGCGAGGCCGCGGTCGGGATACATTTCCTCATAGTATTCCGGAGTTTTGTCAATATCCGGGAAAAGCAGCTGCGCAAGCGATGCGCTGAATTCAGTGTTATCCAAAATATACTCCTTCTGAAATATCGGTATATTTCACATATATTTATACAGAATATATTATATAAGAAAAAACTGCGGGTGTAAAGAGAAAAATTGTGAATTAAAAAATAATACTAAGCAAAGCCCTCCCCGTGAGGGAAGGGCCGATTTGATTATTATACCTTGTCATTCTGAGGCCGCAGGCCGAAGAATCGCAGTTTGAAGAGAATTATTGTTTATTCGTTTATAATGCGCCGTTTATTGAGATCCTTCGCTCCGCTCAGGATGACAAGGTATGCCTTACGGGTATTCGTAGGGGCGCGGGTCTCCGGTGGAGACCTCTGCCGCAGGCAGAAGCGCCGACCGAGCCGACAGGCGAGACCGGATAT
>JAFZOE010000280.1 GCA_017552845.1 Clostridia bacterium | reverse complement strand
TGCAGGTCGGTGCGGCGAATCTCGTCAATCCCTTCGCCTGCAAAGAAATAATAGAGAATCTTCCCGCCGCGATGGATAAATACAGGATTGAGAATCTGAAAGATATAATCGGAGGTGCGCTCAATGGGTAAGGATGTAATAATCGCCTGTGATTTTCCGGGCAAAGAGCAGACGCTTGAATTTCTTGACCTTTTCAAGGGCAGAAAACCGTTTGTAAAGATAGGTATGGAGCTTTTTTATGCCGAGGGTCCCGATATTGTCAGGGAAATCAAGGCGAGAGGGCATAAGATATTTCTCGATCTGAAGCTTCACGATATTCCGAATACCGTAAAGAGCGCGATGAAGGTGCTCTCGCGCCTCGATGTGGATATGTGCAATGTCCACGCCGCAGGTGCATCATTTATGATGAAGGCGGCAATCGAGGGATTAACCAGAGAGGACGGCTCGCGTCCTCTGCTTATAGCGGTTACCCAACTCACCTCAACCGATCAGCAGACCATGGAAAGCGATATTCTCATAGAGAAGCCGATTGACGAGGTCGTTATGAGCTATGCGCTCACGGCAAAGAATGCCGGGCTTGACGGAGTAGTCTGCTCGCCGCTCGAGGCCGAAAAAGTTCACGCAAACTGCGGCAGCGATTTCCTGACCGTCACTCCCGGAGTCCGTTTTGCCGACGGCGACATCGGCGATCAGAAACGCGTTATGACTCCCGCCGAAGCCAACAGAATCGGCTCCGACTATATCGTGGTCGGCAGACCGATTACCAAGGCTACCGATCCCGTCGTAGCTTATGAAAGATGTATAAATGAATTCACCGGAGGTGTTGATTGATATGACCGATATTCAGAAACTCATAGCGAAAGATCTGCTTAAAATCAAAGCGGTGTTTTTCAGACCCGATGAGCCTTTCACATGGGCGAGCGGAATCAAGAGCCCGGTTTACTGCGATAACCGCCTCACCCTGACCGCTCCCGAAGTGCGAACCGATGTTGAAAACGCGCTCGCCGAAACAATCCGCGCTGAGTATCCAGAGGCCGAGGTGCTGATGGGAACTTCCACCGCAGGCATTGCCCACGCAGCGATTACGGCTCATATAATGGGCTTGCCGATGGGATATGTACGCTCGGGCGCGAAGGATCACGGCAGAAAGAATCAGATTGAGGGCCGCCTTGAAGCGGGCCAGAAGGTCGTTGTGGTTGAGGATCTGATTTCGACCGGCGGCAGCGTAATCGAAGTTGTCAATGTTCTGCGTGAAGCGGGAGCCGAGGTTATCGGAATCGTCAGCATCTTCACCTACGGTATGCAGAAGGGCCTTGACCGCCTTGCTGAAGCAGATGTAAAAAATGTTTCTCTGACGAATTTCGACTGCATTGCCGAGGTTGCCGCGGATGAGGGATATATCCGCCCCGAAGACATCGCCAGACTCATTAAATTCCGCAACAATCCTTCCGATGAAAGCTGGATAGGTGAATAATATGAAAAATCTGCTGAACATTCTCGATTTAAGCGTGGAAGAAATCGACTCCCTGATAAAGGTTGCCGATGACATAATCGCAGATCCCGAAAAATACAAGGAAGCATGCAGGCATAAGATTCTCGCGACGCTCTTCTTTGAGCCTTCAACCAGAACCCGCCTGAGCTTTGAATCCGCAATGCTCTCGCTCGGCGGCAGCGTGCTCGGTTTCTCAGAAGCGAGCTCAAGCTCCGCGGCAAAGGGCGAAAGCGTCGCCGATACAATAGCCGTTGTCAGCGGCTACGCGGATATTATCGCCATGCGCCACCCGAAGGAGGGCGCGCCTCACGTAGCTCTCACTCGTTCGACAGTCCCGATTATCAACGCGGGCGACGGCGGTCATTTCCATCCGACACAGACTCTGACCGACCTTCTCACAATCAGCCATGAACTCGGCAGACTCGACAATCTCAAAGTCGGCGTTTGCGGAGACCTCAAATTCGGCAGAACGGTCCATTCGCTTATAGCCGCCATGTCGAGATATACGGGCATTGAATTCGTGCTCGTCTCCCCGGTTGAGCTGAAGCTTCCGAGCTTCGTCAAGCAGGATTACATAAAGGATAAGGGCATTCCCTACACCCAGAGCACCGACCTCGATGAGGTTATCGGCGATCTCGATATCCTTTATATGACAAGGGTTCAGCGAGAGAGATTCTTCAACGAGGAAGATTATTTAAGACTTAAAGACAGCTACATTCTCACCGAGGAGAAAATGAAAAAAGCATCCCCCAATCTCAGGGTGATGCATCCTCTGCCGAGAGTAAATGAAATTTCCACCGCCGTTGACAGCGACCCGAGAGCCTGCTATTTCAGGCAGGCGCGCTACGGCAAATTTATCAGAATGGCGCTCATTATGGATATGCTGGGGGTAACCGTATGAATATTGACAGCATTTATACAGGCTTTGTTATCGACCACATCGGCGCGGGCAAGGGCATGACGCTTTATAAATTGCTCGGCCTCGCAAAGCTCGAATGCCCGGTCGCGATGATTATGAACGCGACCAGCAAGCGCATGGGCAAAAAAGATATAATCAAAATCGACGGCGATATTGATATCGATATGGATGTCATAGGTTATGTCGACCCGGATGCGACGGTCAATGTCATCCGCGAGGGCAAGCTCGTCGAGAAGCGCGATATAACCGTTCCGAAAGAGCTTAAAAACGTGCTTTTCTGCAAGAATCCGAGGTGCATCACCTCCACCGAGCAGGAGCTCCCGCACATCTTCCGCCTCACCGACGAAAAGAAACGCATCTACCGCTGCATCTACTGCGAC
>JAFZOE010000279.1 GCA_017552845.1 Clostridia bacterium | reverse complement strand
CGACTTCCTCGCTGCCGCAGTTGCAGTCAACAATACGGCATCTCTTGGGCATCTTATCGGGATTTTCCTTGAAATACTTGGTTACAACATAGCTCAGGGCGATACCTGTCGCGTTATCCATAGCGCCTCTTGAAGCATTCTCTTCATCGGGATCATTCCATGCAACGATAAAGAGCGAGCCGATTGCGGTGATGAAGGGGAGCACAATAAGCGCCCTGTCAAGGAAATAAAAGAACGGTGTGTTGGCAACGTTAAGCGCCCACATTGAGCGAAGCTCGCCGCCGAAGAAATAAATCAGCGCCATAAATATTGAAATCAGGCACATGCCGATTACGCAGACGGCGCCGAAACCTACTTTTGCATAGGTCGCAACAAGCGCGGCAATCGGCTTATCCTTCTTCCAGTAGCCTTTTTCGGAATGTCTCCAGTTCCAGCTTGTGTCGGTGTGGCCGGAAAGGATAATCGTATAATCATATTCGCCGTCTTCGGGAAGGACTTCGCCGAGGGTGTTCTGCGATATCTTCTGCTTGAAGAACATATCAAACCAGGTGCGGTAGAAGAAGCAGGAAGCAACGAGCCAGAAAAGCATAAGCACCGAAAGCGCCGCCGTAAGATACCAGACCGAAGTAATCTGCCTTGCGATAAGTGCGCCCGCGCTTACAATAAGGCCGACATAGCCTGCATAGGGAAGGCCGCCGATACCCGCTCTGGGAGCGACCGAGAATTCTTCTCTGACGGGCTTGATGCCGATTGATTTAAGTTTTTCGCCCATATAATCGTGGAATTTTCTTTCGTTTGCCGTGCCGGGCAGACGCGGGCCGATTTCGTTTGCAGCGTGAGTGACTATCTCATACGCTTCGTCCTGATATTTTTTGTATTCTTCGTTCATTCTTTCCCTCCGGAATTCAAAATTACAGTTTATTTTATAATATTTCATCCAAAAAAACAAGACTTTTGTATTATTTTTTTAATCGTATTGACGGAAAAGGAAAAATAATATATAATTAGACTGATAAAATATATATGAACGGAGGTGGCAGTATGAAAAAGGCGATAAGCGTATTCTTATGCGCGGTTATGGTATTTATGCTCTGCGGCGGTCTTATGACGGCCTTCACAGCGGATGACATAAAAATCGAAACCGCGAAGGCCGTGATTTCTCCCGGCGGATTTGATGTAAAATACTATGACGGCGACGGCAACGAGCTCAAGGATGAATTCACTTATTCCAAGCCGACGCGCTCCGGCGCAAAAAGCGGGCTGCCCACTTCATACGATGCCCGTAATGCGGGCGTTATAACCTCCGTCAAAAGCCAGGGAAATACCGGCAACTGCTGGGCATATTCAACCTGCGCCGCACTTGAGGCGGACGCCGTTTCAAGAGGTTATGCAGGCGTCAACAGCGTAGATTATTCGGAGGCGCACCTTGCCTGGTTCACATTTACTCCGACAGAGGATCAGAATGACGCCACATACGGAGACTACTATATCACCGATGAACCCACGCCCTATGATACGGGAGGCAGCTGGCAGCATTCGTCCTCCGCGCTCGCCGCGCTGAACGGCCCTGCGCTTGATGCGGATTTCCCGAGCAGCGTCTATGAATTCAGTCAGATGGGTAATTATCCCGAATCGGACAGAATCAATCTCGGCGGCGGAATAATAATGAAAGGCGCGGAGAAAATACAGACATCGGATGAAGTCAAGCAGTGGATAATGAATCACGGCGCGGTTACGACTTCCGTTCCGTATTATGACCAGTTCGCGACCTCATCCACCTCATCATATTATTTTTCCTTAGGCGACAATTACGCCACAAATCATATGATTACGATAATCGGCTGGGATGACGAATATGCCGTTACCAATTTCAAATCATCCTGCCGCCCCGAAAACCCCGGCGCCTGGCTCATAAAGAACAGCTGGGGCACCTGGAGCCACAACAACGGTTATTTCTGGCTCTCCTATGAATCGGGCAGCACAGGCGAATTCTGCGGCTTTTCCGTTATGCCGAGAGGCGATATCTATAAGAGATACTGCTATACAGGCATAGGCACTCTGAAT
Source organism: Clostridia bacterium (assembly GCA_017552845.1). GTDB lineage: Bacteria > Bacillota > Clostridia > Oscillospirales > Acutalibacteraceae > CAG-177. The sequence continues at coordinate 3,094 of JAFZOE010000279.1, read as the reverse complement.
ATGATGGGAACCGGAACGCAGACTACATTCGCAAATATCTACACTTCCACGGGTGCGGACAAGCTCGATGCGTTCTCTTACTATACCACAAAGACTCAGAATCTTCAGGTCACAGCAAAGGTCTATACAGGCGTATCCGCAAATAATCCGGAATCGGGCACTCTCGCTTTTTCAACCAGCACTACTGCGAGGAATACGGGTTATCATATGATAACGCTTGATAATCCTGTAAATCTTCCTCTGGGAACAAGGTTCTCGATAGTCCTGACCTATGCGAGCACAGACGGCAGTTCACCGGCTTATATGACCTGCGAGCAGCTTGACCGCGTTGACGATGACGGCCTTCATTATACGGTAGCCGCCGGGCAGAGTTTCATGAAACTCGGCTCCTGGTGCGACAATACCTCGGGGCAACTCGCGCAGTATCATCTCGGCAACAACTCCATAACCGCCTATGTTTCATGCATTGAGCATAATTATCAGACAACAGTCGTTGCTCCGACCTGCATTGACAGCGGCTATACATTCTATAAGTGCACTCAGTGCGGCGTTGAGCGCACGGGCAGCTTCACTCCCCCGAGCGGCGCTCACACATACAGCGAATGGACTACCACGGAAAGCGGCAGCAACTACTATATCGACACGCATACCTGCATAAACTGCGGCCACACCGAGTCTGAAACTCATCTGAAGGGCAATAATACAATCACGCTAAGACAGCTGATCCAGATGATATTTGACAGAATATTTGCTTTCGCAAAACGAAAAACAAAATAATATTCACAGCAAAGGCACGGTTCGTCCGTGCCTTTTATTTTTCGCTGCCATATAGATTTGTAAAATACAATCTAAAATCTATTATTTAAAAGGCACAAAAAATCCGAAAAAATTTGTAAAAAACGCTTGACAAACGGATTTCAGAGTGCTATATTGATGAAAACGAAAACCGATGAAGAAGAGTGAGTAGGTTTTATCCCCTTTATCTTAGAGAGCCGCAGGTGCTGTGATTGCGGTATAAAGAATAAATCCGAATGGACTTCCGAGGGCGAGCAGAAACGCGATGCGGAGTATGTGAGACGGAGCGGGCTTCTCCGTAAACAAAGAGCAGCATATCATCGAGTATGCGTTGAGCGGGTGTGAAAGCACCAAGCAGGGTGGCACCGCAGGAAATGATATTATTCCTGTCCCGGCAAATGTCGGGGCAGGTTTTTTGTTTTTTATAAAAGTTTCGGGGCATCTTACGGGATACCGGAAACTGAAAATAAAATGAAAATCAATTCAAAATCCATTACGAAAGGAAGTAACACCATGGCAAACGAAAAAATCCCTTACAAAGTATATCTTGAAGAACACGAGATGCCCAAAGCATGGTATAATGTGCGCGCAGATATGAAAAAGAAGCCCGCTCCCCTTCTCAATCCCGGCACTCTTGAGCCGATGACTGCTGAAGAGCTCGGCGTCGTATTCTGCGAAGATCTTGTTCAGCAGGAACTTGACAACGATACCGCATATTTTGAGATTCCCGAAGAAATCAGGGAATTCTACAAGATGTATCGTCCTTCACCGCTCGTGAGAGCATACTGCCTTGAGAAAAAGCTCGGCACTCCCGCAAAGATTTATTACAAATTTGAGGGCAACAACACCAGCGGCTCCCATAAGCTCAACAGCGCAATCGCTCAGGCTTATTACGCAAAGAAGCAGGGTCTCAAGGGCGTTACCACCGAGACCGGAGCAGGTCAGTGGGGCACAGCTCTTTCAATGGCATGCGCTTACCTCGACCTTGACTGCAAAGTCTATATGGTTAAAGTTTCCTATGAGCAGAAGCCCTTCCGCCGCGAAGTTATGCGCACCTACGGCGCGAGCGTAACTCCCTCCCCCTCGGATACAACCGAAATCGGCAAGAAGATTCTTGCGGAGCATCCCGGCACCAACGGTTCTCTCGGCTGCGCCATTTCCGAAGCTGTTGAGGTTGCTGTTTCAAATCCCGGCTACCGCTATGTTCTCGGCTCCGTTCTCAATCAGGTGCTCCTTCATCAGAGCGTCATCGGCCTTGAAGCAAAAGCCGCATTTGATAAAATCGGCGTAAAGCCCGATATGATTATCGGCTGCGCAGGCGGCGGCTCCAACCTCGGCGGTCTTATCTCCCCGTTCATGGGCGAGAAGCTCAGGGGTGAAAACGATTATGAAATCATCGCAGTTGAGCCCGCAAGCTGCCCGAGCTTCACAAGAGGCGTCTATGCCTATGACTTCTGCGATACCGGCATGGTCTGTCCGCTCGCAAAGATGTATACCCTCGGCTCCGATTTCATTCCCTCTCCCAACCACGCAGGCGGCCTGCGCTATCACGGCATGAGCCCCGTTCTCTCAGAGCTCTATGATCAGGGCCTTATCAAGGCAACAAGTGTTGAGCAGACAGCCGTATTTGAGGCGGCCGAGCAGTTTGCAAGATGCGAAGGCATCCTGCCCGCTCCCGAAAGCTCACATGCCATCAGAGTCGCTATCGACGAGGCGCTCAAGTGCAAGGAAACAGGCGAAGAAAAGACTATTCTCTTCGGCCTCACCGGCACCGGCTACTTCGATCTGTATGCATATCAGAAGTTCAACGACGGCCAGATGGATGACTACATCCCGACCGATGAAGAACTCGCAAAATACAGAGAGAAACTCCCGAAGGTTGACAAATAAGAAATATACAGAAAGCACGGATGAGATTCATCCGTGCTTTTTTCAGTATTGAGTTTTGAAAAGCGTATTTGCGTTCTGCCTTGTAATTTCAAGTATTTCGTCCGCTGTAACGCCTTTGACCTGAGCGAGAACCTCTGCGACATAAGGTATATATGACGAATCGTTGCGTCTGCCTCTGAAGGGAACCGGTGTCATATAAGGGCAGTCCGTTTCAATCAGCAGTCTGTCATCGGGAACAACATCCGCCACTTCAAGCGGCTTACGGGCGTTTTTGAATGTAACCGCGCCTCCGAGGCCTATATACATGCCGAGTTTCAGCACTTCCTTCGCCATTTCGGCGGAGCCGGAAAAACAGTGAACCACGCCCTTGGGCTTATGCTTTTTAAGCAGATTCAGCGTATCCTCATGG
>JAFZOE010000278.1 GCA_017552845.1 Clostridia bacterium | reverse complement strand
GAAATCCATCGCGCTTCCCGATGTTCCCGAGAAAGAGGGTTATACAGGCTCCTGGCCGAATTACACTCTCGGAGCAGAGGATATAACGATTGAAGCCGTCTACAAGATTAATTATTACTATGCATTCTATAAGGACGGCGATGCAGAAGAAATGGTTGCCTGCATGGAATACGGCTCGCCGCTTCTCAAACCCGACACGGATCCGGTCAAAGAAGGCTACACTTTCGGCGGATGGGTTGATGCCGACGGCAAGTCACCCGAGGATTATGACGGAATGCCTGCAAAGGATCTGACCTTTAACGCGGTCTGGAATATCAACACCTATACAGTAACATTCAATACAGACGGCGGCAGCGCGATTGCACCCGTAAATGTCACTTACGGCGCGGCAATTCCCGCCCCGGCAAATCCGGTCAAGGAAGGCTTCGTATTCACCGGCTGGTCGCCCGCAATCCCCGCCACCATGCCCGCAAATGATTTGACATTTACGGCACAGTGGTTGAATCCCACCGCAAACACAATTCTTAAAGTCGGCTCGGATAAAAAAGTCGATTACAAAGCGACCGTAACCGTTATCGCGAAAGCGGAGAATGTTCCCGACGGATGCATCGTAGTCATCTGCGACGAATCGGGCGCAATTCTCGCAAGAGGCGATAAATCCTCGGCATCGATTACCTTTGAAGAAATGACTTCGGGCAAGACTCTCGTTGCAAAGGTCATCGGCGCAGGCGATAAAGTCTGCAAAGACGGCAGCGGTGCAGAGATCGCTAAGAGCGTCAAGATCGAAGTAAAGACCGGCTTTTTCGATAAGATCATCGCTTTCTTCAGAGGCCTCTTCAAAGCTCTTCCCAAAGAAACTGTTCAACCGTAAAAGCAAAACATATTTCAAGGCCCTCTCCCGCGGGAGAGGGCTGTTTTTGTTTTGACGTTACAATTTTTATAATATGTGTTCCCTGCCCCTTGATTTTTAAATATACCTGTGATAAATTATCGGTGTAACAGGTGTAACCCCGGTATATCGTGCAGGATTTCCGGGCAAAGAGGGAATAAAAATGAAAAAAGTGATGCTCTGTGTGCTGATTATGCTCATACCCGTTCTGCTTCTTAGCAGCTGCGGAGAATCAGAAAAATCAGCCACCGTAACCGTTGCCGGCGTTTCAACAGCTGAAAAGGCAGCAGGCATGCTTACCGAGGCATATAAGGTTAAGGAGAATGTAAAATTCTCCGTTGACATCTCGGAAACGGCGCAGGCTGTCGAATCAGTTCAGAACGGAAAAGCCGACATAGCACTCATCGACCGCAGACTGACAGAGGAAGAAAAATCATCCGGGCTTATTGAAACGGCATTTGCCTCGCATAAGGATTCTCCTGAAAATGTGATTTATATAATCACACCGGCTCAGGATTCAAGCGAAGCCGCCGCGGGATTCCGTAATTATATATTGTCCTCCGCTGCAGCCGACATTCTTACCTCGGCAGGTCTTATCCCCGCCGTAGAATAAATTGATAACCCCCCCTTGAATATACCATCTTACAACGAAGGGCCCGACCGGATTTCCGGCCGGGTTCGTCGTTTTTATAATATGCTTGCGGATAAAAACAAAAGACTTGCCGAAGCAAGTCTTTCATGGAGCTACTGGTCGGACTCGAACCGACGGCCTGCGCATTACGAATGCGCTGCTCTACCAACTGAGCCACAGTAGCATAAAATGATATTCTCTTTTCAACTGCGGTATGCGCTGCTCTTCCCTCAGAAACATAGTCGCCTCGCTCGCTTGAAGCGCTTCGCGATTCTCCTTGTTTCTTCACCTCACCGCCTCGCTGCATCCGCCACCGGCGGCGCTTCGGCGGTTCGCCCAACTGAGCCACAGTAGCATAAATGATAGTCTCTTTTTTACTGACGAATGGTCTCGCATCTTCACTCAACCGAGCCACAGCAACAAACAGGTTTTGAACGCTTATGTATTATACTTTATAAAAACGGTTTTTGCAAGAAAAATTTTGTTTTTGGCTTATTTTTTGCCGATTTTTACAATTTCGAAACATTTATTTAATAAAACTACCTTGAATTGAAAGCGAAAAAAATGTATTCTTTAAGTGTCGAAAGATGAACTTTCCGCAAAAGGAGTTGTCCGATATAATGAAAATCAGAAGTATAATTGCAGTGATTCTCGTATTCTGCTGCATTATCGGGTTCACCGCCTGCCGTAAAATCGAGTCAAACGGTGAATTCGAAAAAGTCAGCGAGGTTTACGTCGTCGGTGAAGACGGTGAGGAGCACACCCTCGCCGCGGCAATCAATCAGGATACCGGCGAAACCGAATACTATTACGAGGATAATGACGGCGCGATCATCACTGTCAAGGCGAAGGAAGGAACCTTCGGCAAGACTCAGTTCTATGTGACCGATGACGCGGGCAAGGAGGTTGCCGTCAAGGCGAAGGTCGAGGAGAAGACCGTTGTCGCGAAGACAAGAAGAAGCGAAAACACCTCCGAATATCAGGATGTTTCCCTCACTCCTGAGCAGGAATCATTCCTTCAGAATTTTGAAAATGCAGATCCCGAGCAGTATCTCGACAAGAATGCAGAAACTGCAACCCTTGCGATGGGCGACGATGTTCATAATATGGATAGTATGAGCACTTCCGTCATCTACATTCCCGGCGGCAATTCTTCATCATCCTCGGGCAACAACCAGCAGCAGGGCAATAAGAATCAGCAGTTCTTCAATCAGCTTTCAAAGAAGAGCGAATAT
>JAFZOE010000277.1 GCA_017552845.1 Clostridia bacterium | reverse complement strand
GCTCGATCCCTATAAGAAGGGCGAGCATCTTGACTGGGATATAACCCATTTCACAAGAGGCAAAAAAATCAGCGTCCACGCGGCAGAACCCGCGGCGGTCAATGTTGACGGCGAATGCCAGTATGTCACCGACGCAACCTTTGAACTTATCGAAAAGGGCATGAAATTTGTCGTGCCTTCAAATTCCGAATTTATTAAAGAAAGAGGTATATAAACCATGAAAAACTGTCCTAACTGCGGCAATTCCTGCAATGATTCCGATACCTTCTGCAATGTCTGCGGAGCAACTCTCGGCGCATCTGCACCAGAAGCACAGGGTCAGGATTTCAAAGACAAAGCATATGATGCATTTGTCAACACTCCCGACACCACCGCCGAATACACTCAGGAGGATATCAACGCAAACAAGATTTTTGCGATTCTTGCCTATTTCGGTCTGCTCTTCCTCGTTCCGCTGCTTGCGGCTCCGAATTCAAAATTCGCTAAATTTCATGCAAATCAGGGACTTGTGCTCTTTATATCTTGCCTGATTCTCGGCGTTATCTGCGCGATTCCGTTCATCGGCTGGATTGTCGGCTCAATCGGTGAAATCATCGTTGTTGTTTTGGCAATCATGGGCATCATCAATGCCGCTCAGGGCCAGGCAAAGGAACTCCCGATTATCGGAAAATTCAAGATTCTCAAATAATCACAACCGAAACTGCTTTTCAGCCCTCTCCGCAAGGAGGAGGCTGATTTTTGCAAAAAACACTTGATTTTTATGTTGCTTAGTGTTATACTTTGAACTTGGTTAGCATATGCTAACCAAGCGGAGCAACCCGCGCTTTCTTTAACCTGTGCGGTTAGCTGCTGCTAACCAAAATTGAAAGGAGACAATATTAATGAAAAAACCTGTTATAAAAATAATTATTGCGGCGGTTGTTTATCGCGATACAAAACTTTCCCGAAGGTGCGATTATCTCAATGCCGCTGCATGCCGAGGGCAAATCGAAATTCAGCTCGTTTCTCGGTGGAGCACTGTCGGGTGCGGTTGAACCCATAGCCGCTCTGCTGACTGTTCTCGCCGCAGGACTGATTGTTCCCGCTATGCCTTATCTGCTCTCTTTCGCCGCGGGCGCGATGATTTATGTTGTTGTGGAGGAGCTTATTCCCGAAATGTCGGTAGGCGAGCACTCGAATATCGGAGTTCTGATGTTTGCACTCGGCTTTACGCTTATGATGGCGCTTGATGTAGCTCTCGGATAAGTAATTTGCAATTCTAAGTTGATTTAATAATGTATAGGTGTTACAATTGTTCCGTAATAATTCTCAAAGGAGATGCTTTTAATGAAAAAAACATTTGCTGTTGTCCTCAGCATAATCCTCGCTTTTTCCTGCTGTGCCGTTCTCGCTTCGGCAAAGACGAGTGAAGAGGTCGACACACATCTTCAGTTCGGTGAAGACGGTAAATTCCGTATTATGCAGATTTCCGATATTCAGGATTACTTCCCGATGAAAATCGCGACAAAAACAGTGCTCAAAAAAGTTCTTGCCGAGTATCCCGTGGATCTGATAGTCCTGACCGGCGACAATATCGCGAGCACCTCGGTTGTGAAGCCCTACGCTGCGCTTGCCATCAATGAATTTATGTCGATTTTTGAGAAGCTCGGCACACCGGTCGTTATGGTTTACGGCAACCACGATGACGAGAGCACGACTGCAGATAAAGCATATCAGATGTCCGTATATGAAAGATATAAATGCTTCATCGGCTGTGCGGGTGAAGACTTCGGCGAGAGCAATCTCGGCACCTACTATGTTCCGATTTATTCATCTGCGGATAAAAATGTAATGGTAAACAATATCTGGATGATTGACTCGGGCAACTATAATAACGAAAACGATCTCGGCGGCTACGGCTCCGTCACCAAAAAGCAGATTGACTGGTATAAGTCAATCTCCGAAAAGCTTGAGAGAGAAAACGGCAAAAAGATTCCCTCGCTTATGTTCCAGCATATAGTGGTTCCCGAAATCTGGGATGCACTTGACGAGCATGATGAGAAAGTTGACGGAAGCGTCGGCCACGACGGAAAATACTATACTCTGCCTGAGGGGTCGAAGGGCGTTCTCGGTGAGACTCCCTGCCCGCCGAACTACACAAACGGTCAGTTTGACGCAATTCTCGAGCGCGGTGATGTTATGGCGATGTTCTTCGGCCATGACCACGTCAATTCCTATGAAATCAGCTATCAGGGAGTTGACCTCGTCAATACTCCCGGCATCGGCTTCCGCTCCTACAACAGCGAGGAGGAGGGCGTCCGTCTGATTACCCTCGATGAGAATTCGCCCGACACTTACGAGACCGAAACGGTCACATATTTTGATCTCTTTGACAGGGACGATGAGGTTGCATATAATCTCTTTATGTCCGACTCGAGCACGGTTGACGACTCCGAGCACTTCGGATATTTCATCAAATATATCTTTGCTTTGATAAAGTCAATGTTTGTTTTCTGAAATACGGCTTTTATATAAAATATCCCTCTCCTTCACGGAGAGGGATTTGTTTGTGTTGTTTTACAGGACTTCCTTTATCGCGTTGAGCAAATCGCTGTATTCTTCAAATGCAGGGAGATCGGGATTGTCGGCCTTGATTTTGTCGGTTGTTCTGAAAAGGAAACCCGCTTTTCCGGCGCGTATCATCGCTATATCATTATAGCTGTCGCCGCTCGCTATTGTCTCAAAACCGATGGACTGAAGTGCTTTTACGGTTGAGAGCTTGGATTGCTCGCAGCGCATTCTGAATCCGGTTATTCCGCCGTTTTCGGCAACTTCCAGCGAATTGCAGAAGATAGTCGGCCAGTCGAGCTTTTTCATAAGCGGTGTCGCAAACTGCTCGAATGTGTCGCTGATGATTATTACCTGCGTGAGTTTGCGGAGCTCGTCAAGAAACTTCTTTGCTCCGTCAAGCAGATCGATTTTTGCAATTACAGCCTGTATCTCTTTAAGCCCGAGGCCGTGTTCCTTGAGAATGCCGATTCTGTATTTCAGCAGCTTGTCATAGTCGGGTTCGTCGCGGGTGGTGATGCGAAGCTCGGGAATCTTTGTCTCTTCCGAGAACGCAATCCAGATTTCGGGGGTAAGAACGCCTTCCATATCAAGGCAAACAACATTCATATCAGATTATCTCACTTTCTGTGGTTTATTCGAATTTTTTAAGATACGAGGGCAGGCAGGCGATTATATCGCTGACCGTCATCCCTCTTTCGCTGAGCAGGCGGGACGTGAAATCCGCGCATCCGCCGTGAATATATACTGCGGCGCAGGCGGCCTCAAACGGTTCCATACCCTGAGCGAGAAGCGAAACCATAATTCCGGAGAGCAAATCTCCGCTTCCGCCCTTGGCAAGTCCGCTGTTGCCCGTGGGGTTAATATATATTTTTGTTCCGTCGCTGACTGCGGTATTCGCGCCCTTGAGAACGGTTATGCAGGAATATTTCTTTGAAAATTCAAGCGCCGTTTCATCGGGATCAGCGAGTATATCGCTCACGCTCTTTCCCGTGAGCCGGCTCATCTCGCCGGGGTGCGGAGTTACTATTACAGGCGCTTTCGCTTCTTTGAGAATACCAACATTTACGCTTATGCAGTTGAGAGCGTCGGCGTCAATAACGAGCGGAATTTTTGCGCTTTCAATGATTTTTTCTGCGAGTTCTTCTGTGTCGTCGTTGACTCCGATTCCGCATCCGATGAGAACAGAAGAACACTTATCGGCTTTTTCAATCAAAGAGTTCGCGGCTTTTGCGGAGAATGTGCCGGAGGAGTCGGATCTGCAGGGGAGCATTACCTGCTCTGTGACTGCGGGCGCAATGGCATTATATGCCGCGTCGGGAAATGCCAGGGTTACAAGTCCCGCGCCCGATTTCATCGCGCCCTGCGCGGCGATTTTAGCGGCTCCGGGCATATTCTTACTGCCGCAGATACACAGCGCATTTCCGAATGTTCCCTTGTTCGAGACCGTAGGCCTGAACGGGAGCATATCTTTTATTCCATCATCGGTCAGGGTGAAGAACGGTATTCCGTCTCCGCTCTCAAAATCCTCATCCTCTATGCCGATATCGGCTGCAACTACCTTTCCGCAGACTCTGCAGGCGGGTTTCATTATATGGATGGGCTTGAGGGCCGAAATCGCAATTGTCATGTCTGCTTCGATTACCTCGCCGGTTATCTCGGCTGTGTCGCAGACGGCACCCGAGGGGATATCGATGCTGACAACCGTCTTGCCCGAGGAGTTTACCGCTTTAGCGAGCGCAGCGCATTTTTCATCGAGCGAGCCTTTGAAGCCTGTTCCGAAAAGGCAGTCGACTATCACATCGCTGTATTTTATGAGGTTTGCGTAGTCGTCCGTTTCATAGATTATGCCCTCGTCGAGCATATTCAGATTATTCAGCGAAATCTCGTCGATCGGTTTTCCGCAGGGGAGCAGGACCAGCGTATTGCAGCCAAGCTCGGTGAGACGGCGGGAGATGACGAAGCCGTCTCCGCCGTTTTTTCCCTTGCCGCTGATAATCAGGACATTTCTTTTGTCTTTGCAGAAATTCTCGTAAATAATCCGGGCAGATTCAGTGCCGGCTCTTTCCATAAGACCGGCAAAGGTCGCGCCTCTCTCAACCGCCTTCGTCTCGGCGGCGAGCATTTTTTTGCTTGTTACCAGATTCATCTTATCACTTGATTTCTCTTGAAAGTCCGCTGTTGAGCTGCGGGAAATACGATGCGAATCTGTATTCCGGTTCGCAGTCGAATTCGAGTTTTATAATCGGAATTCCGAGTATCTTATCGGGGTTTTCGGCGGGCAGATCCTTGAGAATCATTCTGTCGCCGATTTTTTCAAATTTTATTTCAGTGCCGTCAATAAAGGAAATCTTCTTCGGCTCTGTGAAAAATCCGCCTATACCCATTTCGCCGTTGACGGGATTCCAGATTTTGTTCCACATATAGACGGTGTTGCCCTTGCAGGATGAGCGGGAAACGCCGTTGCACTGATACTGATTTCCGTGAAGCTTCCTGAGCTTACCGTAGACGGCCTCGCCGTTGACTTCAAGCCATTCGCCCATTTTTGTCATCGGCTCAATTACTTCTTCGGGAATGCTGCCGTCCGGCATCGGGCCGACATTGAGAAGCAGATTGCCGCCTCTTTCGCAGCAGGTCTGGAGCATCTTCGCTATCTGCTGGGCAGAATAGCTGTAGGGAACTGTCTGTTTGCTGTCGAGATATCCCCAGCTCACGCCGTTGAAGGTCATGCAGGCCTCCCAGTCTCTGTCCTCGGCGTCTATTCTCTCTTCGGGAGTCCCGAAATCTTCAGGCAGACGGCTTCTGTCGTTTATGATGATATGCGGCTGGATTGAGCGTAGATACTGATTCCTTGCGAGCGAATCCCAGCCTTCCCAGCTCTCCATCGGAGACGGAACATCATACCAGAGAATGTCGATATCGCCGTATTGAGTCAGCAGTTCCTCGTTGAGCGCCTTGATATAATCGGTGAATCTCTTCCTCGCGTCCGTATCATAGGCCGCGGCGAAAGCGTCGGGATGGTGCCAGTCCATACAGGATGTATAGAATCCGAATTTAAGGCCGTATTCACGGCAGGCCTCGCAGAATTCTTTCACTATGTCTCTGTGAGGACCGTAATTCATTGAGTTATAAGGATTTGCATTTGAATTCCAGAGTGAAAACCCCTCGTGATGGCGGGAGGTGAGGACCATGTATTTGCAGCCCGCTTTTTTTGCGAGCGCCGCCCATTCGCGGCAGCAGCCCTCTTTCGGGGCAAATGTATCCGCGAGCTTTTCATACTCTTTGGGAGGAATGTTTTCGCACGCCATAACCCATTCGTTTCTGCCGACCTGTGAGTATAGACCGTAGTGAACGAACATACCGAAGCGAGCCTCGCGCCACCAGGCCATTCTTTCGTCTCTGGAATCAGCTATCTGTTTTTCATATTCGGGTAAAGAGAGCATAGTTTCTCCTCCTTATTCGGTAACTTCCGCTGTTGATGCCGCTTCTCTTCTTGCCTGAAGCTCTGCTGAAATCTTTGCCTTCTTCTCGCCGTAAATATCATACTTGAAGATGGGAATTGCGGAGAGCAGGGCAAGGATGCCGGGCATTGCGGTATATGCGAAGAATATCATATTCTTTGTGGAATCGCTGAAGGCTTCGCCAGCTGCCAGTGCCTCGGAATAGCCTGATTTGCCGACGAAGATAAGGCCGAGAGCCGTGCCGAGCGCAAGACATACCTTGATTGTGAGCGAGAGCAGGGCATAAACAGGGCCCTCTTTTCTCTTGCCGGTCTCATATTCGTAGTAGTCCACACAGTCAGCGGTCATAATCATCGGCATAAGCGTAACCGCGCTGAACTGGAGACCGATGAGGAAGAGGAATACATACATAACTATCTGATTATTCGTTACATAAGCGAATACGATATAAGCGGCGACTGAAATCACGAAGCCGTAAATCGAGAGTGCAAGATATGTAACCTTCTCGCCGAGTTTCTTGATTAAGACGGGCGTAATTGCCATTGAAATCATCGAGCCTATCGCAGTCGTGATACCGAGAATTATAACAAGATTCTGGCTGCCGATAAGAGCGTTTGCGGCCTGAACCTGAATACCCATTGCCATCTGTCTGCCAAAACCGAGGAAGTAGGAGACGATAACGAGAATCAGCGGCTTGTTGCCCTTGATGGCGCCTATCATATCCTTGAATGTGTTCTTTTCACCCGCGGTGTAGGGAACTCTCTCTTTATTCCAGAGGACTATCAGCGCCATAAGCAGACAGCCCGCGGCGGCGGTCGCAAGAGCAGACCAGAAATATTCGCCAGCAATCATCGGAGTATCGGTTTCGCCCTTCTTGACAAGGACCTTTGAGCCCTCGGGGATGATAAGGCAGATAATCGGAACGATTACCGCGCAGGCGGCGAAGCCTATCTGCTTTGCGGTATTCGCGATTGAAACCACATTTGTTCTTTCGTTTGCATCGGGAGTGAGAACGGAAGCGATGCCCTGAGTCGGAACATCCGCGAGCGTCATACCCAGGCACCAGAAAAGGAATGTAACAAAAATATAAATATAGAGCTTATTGCCGGCTTTGTCAAAATGAAGGCCGGGAATATCAAAGAATACAATTGCAGTAAAAATAAGCAGCACGGGAATTGATGCAAGGATAAACGGCTTGAACTTGCCGAGCTTGCTGTTCGTTCCCTCGATTTTGTTGCCGACTATCGGATCGAATATCGCCGAAACGACCTTGGCAACGAGAATGATGATTCCCACAACCGCGAGGCTTGCGCCCATAATTGAGCCGTAGAATTCAGCCTGGTAGGAGTTAAGCAGACCTACTATCGCCTGAAAACCGAAAAGGCCGAGCGAATAGGCAAGTATCTCCTTGATGTTCATGTATTTTTTCATATTTCCTCTCCTTCTCCGTCTTCTGCAATCTCAGTTTCTTCAGAAGTAGTTTCTTCCTTTTTCCTGAATGAGACGAGCTTGCTGAAAACGTAGTTTAATACAATGACAAATACGGATACCGCGATTTTTGCGACCATTCCCTTTACGCCGAAGAGAGTCTGATCGAGCCCCGCCTTCATCAGCGCCTCGGGAAGAACTATTTCGAGCACTCCCGTCAGCGCTCTCGCGGCGACGAAGGAAATGAATTCCTTCGCGAAGACTGCGGGCGCGAAGCTCCTGCTTTTGAAGACAAAAAGCTTATTCGTGAAAAACGCGAAAACAACGCTGATTCCCCAGGCTATGGCGTTGCAGAGAGTGAATTCGCCCGTCTGCTCGCTTGTGAAAACAAATTTTTTGAGCAGAACCGTTGCCGTGAAATTCACGAGTGTTGTCAGCGCGCCGAAAACAATATAAAGAATTATCTCCTCGGTGAAAACCTTGTCGATGATTTTTCCGAAGAATGATTCTTTCTTGAATATCCTGAAAAGCAAATTCCTGATTTTCTCAATCATAGGGTCAATACCTGCCGTAATGAGCATATTATTTCAATTTAATATATTATACTATTCTCAATATAAAGTCAATAAATGCTTGCATTTTTAATTAAATATGATAAAATATCCGTTATGGAAAGAAATATTGAAGCCAACACAGAGAAAAAAAGAATACATCTGCTCGATGAAATCAGAGGGCTCGCGGTTTTCTGCATGGTTTTTTATCATGCCTACTATGTTTTCGGCGATATGTTCGGAATGGTCCGGGCACAGAAGCTTTACTCCTTCTTTATGCCGGCCGAGCCGCTTTTCGCCGCGCTGTTCATCGCCGTCTGCGGGATTTCATGCTCGCTCTCGCACAACAATCTGAAGAGAAGTCTGAAGATTCTCGCAGCCGCAGCGGTATTCACGCTTGTTACCTGCGTAATCCTGCCCGCGTTTGATATCAGGGGGGCGGAGATTTATTTCGGAATTCTCCATTTTCTCGGTTTCTCGGTTTTGATTTACGCGCTCGGCAAGAAGGCGTTTGACAGAATAAATCCATATTTCGGCCTGACCGCCTGCGCGGTGCTCTATCCCTTCTTTTCGGGGATAAGCAAGGGAATTCTCGGCTACGGCGAATTACTGAATATCAACCTGCCCGGGGTGCTCTATAAGAGCAATTGGCTTTTGCCGCTCGGAATCTATTCGGACAGTTTTTCTTCCGCCGATTACTTCCCGCTTCTGCCATTTATCTTTATCTTCTTAGCGGGAATATTTATCGGCAGAATCATTATGATAAAAGGCTTTCCAGAATATACTTACAGGAAGCGTTCCGTATTTCTCGGTTGGCTCGGGACTCACGCATTCATCATCTACGTAGCGCATTTCCCGGTTATCGCGGGAATTGCATACTTGATTGAACTGATAAGAAAATAATTTTCAGGAGATATAACCATGAGTGAAAACTGCACACCCAAAAGCTGTGAAAGCTGCGGTATGGACTGCCCTTCAAGGAAGGCGCCTCAGGATCTGAGAATCCCCGCGGGCGAACACAGTAAGATTAAAAAAGTAATAGGAGTTGTCAGCGGCAAGGGCGGCGTAGGCAAATCGCTTGTAACCTCGCTGCTTGCGACCGCGCTTCAGTCGAGAGGCAATAACTGCGCGATACTCGATGCCGATGTCACGGGTCCATCAATCCCGAAATCTTTCGGCATTTCAAAGAGGGCCGAGGCGGATGATACAGGCCTGCTTCCCGAAACCACAAAGACCGGCATAAAGATTATGTCGATAAACCTTCTACTCGAGAGCGAGGATTCTCCGGTAGTCTGGAGAGGTCCGGTTATTTCCGGAGTCATCCAGCAGTTCTGGAAGGATGTCGCCTGGGGCGATGTGGACTATATGTTTGTCGACATGCCTCCCGGCACCGGCGACGTTGCACTGACCGTATTCCAGAATCTGCCCGTTGACGGAATTATCATAGTCACCACCCCGCAGGATCTGGTTACGATGATAGTCAAAAAGGCCTACAATATGGCGAAGCTCATGAATATCCCCGTGCTCGGAATTATTGAAAATATGAGCTATGCCGTCTGCCCCGATTGCGGAAAGAGAATTGAACTCTTCGGTGCAAGCAAGGCGGAAGCTGTCGCGAAGGAACTTGACACTCCGCTCATGGCTCAGATACCGATGGATCCCGTAACCGCGAATCTCGTTGATAAGGGCGCAGTTGAGCTTGCGAATACCGATTATCTCAATGAAGCGGCAGAAATGCTTGAAAGGATAGACTGACATGATTGATATTAAATTTTTAAGAGAAAACCCCGAAGTTGTAAAGCAGAACATAAAGAATAAGTTCCAGGACAAGAAGATTCCTCTTGTCGATGAAGTTATCACTCTTGATGCCGAATACCGCGCATCAAAGACAGAGGCGGATAATATCAGGGCTCTCAAGAATAAGACCTCCAAGGAAATCGGCGCTCTCATGGCTCAGGGCAAGAAGGAAGAGGCCGAAGCCGTCAAGGCAAAGGTCGCCGAATATGCAGACCGCCTTGCCGAGCTCGAAAAGAAGGAAGAGGAGCTCGGAGCAAAAGTTACCGAAATCATGATGGTAATTCCTAATATCATCGATCCGAGCGTTCCCATCGGCAAGGATGACAGCGAAAATGTTGAGGTTACCAAATACGGCGAGCCGTTTGTTCCCGATTTTGAGATTCCCTATCATACCGATATCATGGAACGCTTCAACGGCATCGATCTCGACGCCGCGAGAAGAGTTGCGGGCAACGGCTTTTATTATCTTCAGGGAGATATAGCCCGCCTGCATTCCGCCTGCACCGCCTACGCGAGAGATTTCATGATTGACAAGGGCTTTACCTACTGCGTGCCGCCGTTCATGATCCGCTCCGGCGTTGTCACCGGTGTTATGAGTTTTGCCGAAATGGATGCCATGATGTATAAGATTGAGGGCGAAGACCTCTATCTCATTGGCACCAGCGAACACTCTATGATAGGCAAATATATTGACACGATAGTTGAAGAGGATACTCTTCCCCATACTCTCACGAGCTATTCGCCCTGCTTCCGCAAGGAAAAGGGTGCTCACGGCATCGAGGAGAGAGGCGTTTACAGAATTCATCAGTTCGAAAAGCAGGAAATGATAGTTGTCTGCAAGCCCGAGGAGAGCCCCTTCTGGTTTGATAAACTCTGGTCATATACCGTCGAGCTCTTCCGCTCGATGGATGTTCCGGTCAGAACCCTCGAATGCTGCTCGGGAGACCTCGCCGATCTCAAGGTCAAGTCATTTGACGTCGAGGCATGGTCGCCCAGACAGAAGAAGTATTTCGAGGTCGGCTCCTGCTCGAATCTCGGCGATGCCCAGGCGCGCCGCCTTAAGATAAGAGTAAACGGCAAAGACGGCAGGAAGTATTTTGCCCACACGCTCAATAACACCGTTGTCGCGCCCCCGAGAATGCTCATCGCCCTGCTTGAGAATAATCTCAACGAAGACGGCAGCGTGAATATCCCCGAGGTTCTCAGACCTTATATGGGCGGCAAGGATAAGCTCGTTCCCGTAAAATAAAATACAAAGAATTAACGCCGGTTGCTCTTATGTCCAATCGGCGTTTTTGAAAAGAATGATATTATGAAAAAACTGATCTCAATTCTTCTATCGGCGGTGATTATTATGTCTTCAGGCGTTTTTGCCTTTGCCGGCGGATACACACAGCCTTTTTATAAAGGTCTGAACGGCATTGAGCTTATGAGAATTCCCTCGGTCATCACACTCAATGACGGCAGGGTTTTCGCCGCGATGGATAACCGCCACGACCACGGCACCGATTCCCCGCAGAATATAGATACGCTTGTCGCTTTCTCTCCCGACGGATACGGCGGCTGGGATTATAATCAGATAAATTATTTTGATGACTGCGCCGACGGAACAGGCAGCAAGGACAGCGCCTGCTTTATCGACCCCGTTATTCTGCAGTCCGCCCGGACAGGCAGGATTTTTGTGCTCGTTGACGCTTTTGCCGATAATACGGGCTGTATGAATGCCGCGAAGGATACGGGCTTTACGCCCGACGGCCATCTGAAGCTCAATAAAAACGGAAAAGAGAGCGCCGCTTATGTCGGAGATTACGAAAACGGATTTGCTCCCGTAATCGAAGGCGGGCAGGTGACGGCCTATTCGGTTGACAGCGAATACCGCCTCTATCTCGATGGCGAGCCCCTGACGATGAAGCAGATCAACTCTGAATCGCAGATTCAGCAGAGCGTATTTTATTCCGATGTTTATGAGGTTGTCCATACTTCATATCTCTGGCTCAGATACTCCGATGACGGCGGAGAGAGCTGGAGCGCGCCCGTAATTCTGAATAATCAGGTCAAGAATGAGGGCGAAACCTTTCTCGGCACCTGCCCGGGCAGAGGAATTGCCGTGGAATACGGCGGCGGAGAGAGACTTATCTTTACCGTCTATACCTATGACGGTGGAATCGAGCACACAAGCACGGTTTATTCGGATGACAACGGCGAAAGTTGGAACAGAGGAGAGGTCGTGCAGAATTCCCTTTTTGCGGGCAAGACCAGCGAATCGCAGATTATTGAGCTTCCGGACGGCAGCCTGCGCATGTTTTCACGCAATAAATCACACTATGTTACGACCTGCGACAGCGCCGACGGCGGCGTGAAGTGGACGAAATCCAAGGCCGATATCAATCTCGACTGCACTGCCAACTGTATGGTCTCGTTCATAAATCTTTCCCGCAAATCAGACGGCAGATCTATGGTCGCCGCGTCCTTTGCCTGCGATAAGAGCGGCAGGGCAAACGGAGTAGTCAGGACAGGCGTCATCAATGAGAACGGCAGCATCAGTTGGGGAGCGAAATACCGCGTGAATAAAGGATTTTTCGCCTATTCCTGCCTGACTGAGCTTACTGACGGCCGCCTTGCCTTGCTCTATGAGGATGAGGCCGCGCATATCAGCTATATGATTCTCGATATCGCCGGTGACGGCTCGCTGAGCGAAATCAACGGCAATAACTGCGCTGATTCATTTGATGAACCCTTCCTGCCGGTGCGCAATTTCTTCGCGAAAATTCTCGCGTTTTTCGGTCTGCTGTAAATCAATTCAATAATATGCTTTTTGTCCCGTCAGATTGGCGGGATTTTTTTATTTACATTTTATTTATATTATGATAAAATTACTGTATATAATTAAAATAGGCAAAAAATTGACTTTTTGGAGAAATATATGACTTTATTTGATGTTCTTACATTTTTCGGAGGTCTCAGCCTCTTCCTTTTCGGAATGAGTATTCTGGGAAGGGCGCTCGAGCGCAGGGCGGGCCCCAATCTTAAAAATATGCTCGGCAGAATTACCGCCAGCAAAACCGGCGGCATACTTTCGGGCATAGGTATCACTACTCTTATTCAGTCCTCATCCGCTACTACCGTCATGATAGTCGGATTCGTAAACAGCGGTCTGCTGACTCTCTCTCAGGCGATAAATGTAATCATCGGCGCGAATGTCGGTATGACGACCACCGCCTGGATTCTTTCGCTCAGCGGTATCAGCAGCGATAATATCATTATCCAGCTTTTCAAGCCGACCTCGTTCTCGCCCGTGTTCGCGTTTATCGGTATTATTATGTATATGTTCTGTAAATCGCAGAAGAAGAAGGATACGGGAACCATAATGCTCGGCTTTGCCGTGCTTATGACGGGTATGGATATGATGTCAGGCTCGGTTGCGCCTCTGTCGCAGATGCCGAAATTCCAGAATGTGCTTGTTGCGTTTGATTCCCCTGTAGTCGGACTTCTTGCCGGTATGGTATTCACCGCTGCCATCCAGTCCAGCGCGGCCGCAATCGGCGTTCTCCAGGTTCTTTCCGCGACCGGCTCGATGACATACGGCAAGGCGATTCCCATCATAATGGGTATGAATATAGGCACCTGTATCACCGCTATTCTTTCATCGCTCGATGCCGCCAAGAGCGCGAAGAGAACTGCGCTCGCGCATCTGCTCTTCAATGTTTTCGGCTCGGTGGTGCTGCTGACCGTCTTCATAATCGTCAAGGCGGCATTCGCTCCTCTGCTTCTCACGCAGTCCTGCACCCTTTACGGTATAGCGCTCGTCCATACCGTATTTAACCTGATTACGATGATTATCATCACCCCGATGAGCTCGCTTCTCGAAAAGGTTGTAATGAAAATAATTCCCGGCGACAAAGAGGATGAAATCAGCAATATGCTCGATGACCGTCTGCTCAAGACTCCCACCCTCGCTATTGAAGAGAGCAGGATTCTTACAGTTGATATGGCTAGCGTAGCGGTCGAGGCTATGAACGACGCTATTTCGCTTCTTGACAAATATGATAAGGATATCGCGCAGGGCGTTCGCGATGATGAAGAAAAAGCGGATAAATATGAGGATATGCTCGGCACTTATCTTGTCAAAATCAGCGCCTTCCATATCAGCGACGCAGACAGCGCCGAGATTACGAAGCTTATGCGCGCCATCGGAGATTTTGAAAGAATCACAGACCACGCCAAGAGCATCCTTATTCAGATTGAGCAGGCGCGCGATAAGAATATTGAATTCAGCGAAGAGGCAAAGCGTGAGCTCGGAGTGCTTACCGGCGCCCTCAAAGAGATTCTCGCGCTCAGCTATGTCGCTTTTGTCAACGGCGATATAAACACGGCAAAGAAGGTCGAGCCTCTTGAGCAGGTCATAGACGGCATCAGCGAAACCCTCAGATCAAATCATATCAGGCGCCTCAAAGACGGCGACTGCACTGTTGACAGCGGATTCATCTGGAATGATATGCTTACCGATTTCATCAGAACCTCGGATCACTGCTCCAATATTGCCGGCGCGGTCATAGACCTTGCAGATTACAATATGAATATTCACTCCTCCCTGCGTGAATTTAAAACGCAGAGCGATGAATTCAAAGAGGCATTCGATAAATACAGCGAAAAATACGCGATTTAAGGTGAAAAATTATGAATTTCGTTCAGAACTCAATGGGAAAATATGACGGCTTCTGCATTATCAAGGCTGTTGAAAAGAAAATGACCTCCAAGGGCTCGCCCTATCTCACGCTCACTCTCTCCGATGCGAGCGGCGATATCGACGCGAAGCTCTGGGATTATCACGAGAAGCCCGGTGAGGAATACAAGGTTTATGATTTCGTGAAGGTCAGGGGCGACTATGTGCCCTTCAATAACGACAGGCAGTTCAGAATCGATATGATGCGCCATGTAAAGCCCGAGGACGGCGTGAGCATAGATGATTTTGTTCCCTCGGCAGTGCTTCCGGGCGAAATGATGTATGACGAAGTGCTTCAGGTTTTATCCGCCTTCAAAGATGATGAAATCAGGGATCTCGTCACGGCAATTATTGAAAAATACCGCGAGCGTCTGATTTACTGGCCTGCCGCCAAGGCTCTTCACCACGCGATTAGGGGCGGCCTGCTTATGCATACGCTGACCATGCTCCGCCTCGCCGAAAATATTTGCGATATCTATACCTATCTCAACAGAGAGTTGCTCCTCGCGGGCGTGATTCTTCACGATATAGCCAAAATCCGCGAGATTGACGCGGCCTCCACCGGCGTTCCCGGCGAATATACCGTAAGGGGAAATCTTGTGGGCCACCTCGTCATGGGCGCCATTGAGATTGACGAGACAGGTAAAGAGCTCGGCGTTTCGGAGGATACGCTGATGCTGCTTGAGCATATGCTTATTTCACACCACGGAATTCCCGAATACGGCGCGGCGAAATATCCGATGATTCCGGAGGCGGAGGCGCTCTCGATGATAGATGATCTCGACGCTAAAATGTATGAATTCTCAAACGCGATCTTCAAGGTCGAGCCCGGCGAATTCACAGATAAGCAGAAGATGCTCGATAACAGGCCACTCTATAACCACGGCCGCGCCAATGACGGCGACGTGAG
>JAFZOE010000276.1 GCA_017552845.1 Clostridia bacterium | reverse complement strand
GAATTCCCTGAGTTCGTCGAGCCTGCCGCTGCCGAGGAAAAGCGCGCCGTCGGGGCGGTCCCTCTTCTGAGAGACAAAGCCGACAACCTCAGCCCCCGCGGTCATGGCGAGCTCCTCGAGCTCCGCGAGCGAGGAATCGCAGTCATATTCGCCCGTATCGACCGCGACGAGCACGGCCTTTTCGGGTTCCTGTTTGTTTTCGTAAAATTCCATAATTCCTTGAAAAAGGGGCGACTGCAAGCCGCCCCGTGATATCAGTTGATTTTAAGCGAATCGGCGTTGATAATCTTTCCGCTGCCGCCTGCCTTGATTGTGACGCTGTCACCCTTATTGAGGATAACGGCCTCCTCTGCCTTTGTGGCGGAAATCACATAATAGGCGTCGGAAGAATCGAGCTTGATATAATAATAGGTCTCGCCGCCCTTGACCGCCTCTCTGATTTCGGCTACCTTGCCGGTAACTGTGCCTTCTTCGGTTGTTTCGGCGGGAGTGGTTGTATCGGTTTCGCCGCCGGGCTCATCGGTATTGTCTTTATTCGCAACGTCGATGACATCCTCGGGGTTGATATCAACCTTGATACCGGTGCTCTCGAGCGCCTTCTTATAGATTGAAAGGCATTCCGAGAGGTCTCTGCCGTTTGCGCCCATCTTGTTGTTGTTATACTGCTTGACGTTGATAAGCGCATACTGCTGAACTATGCTGCTGCCGCTGCTGACATCCTTGAGCGAGAGGAAATAGGTCGGCTCGCCGCCGATATTCAGGAGCAGGGGGAAGGTCGCGGTGTAGCCGAGGTCCTTGACTCTGCCTTCCGCGGCGCTCTGTGCCGATGCTTCGGTTCCGCCCGTGACATTATAGTAAACAGCCTCTTTTGTTCTCTGGTTTACGAGAACGAAGCCGATGATACTCTGGTCCGCGGTGACGGAGGTAACGCCGGTATACATCCATACATCGTCATCCTTGGCTATGTAGTTATAGCCGGATGTGGTGTTTATAACATTCTTCTGGCCGAGGATTGAGTTCCAGAAACCGTTTCTGTATCTGCCGTAATAATCATACTGCTGAACTATCAGGTCGGAATCGAAGACTCTGTCAATCCACTGGAGCTCGGGATCGTTTTTGAATTCCTCAACCGTGTAGTATTTGCTCTCGCCGTCGGCGCTGTCCGCCTTGACGACAACCGCGCCGATGACGTCTGTGCCGCCGAAGAGGCCGATGGTATTATCGAGACGCGCGCAGATCCAGTAGGGGTTGCCCTCATCGTCGATTTCAAAAGTTGCGTCCGCAAAGAGATATGTCGGGTAATCGAATCTCAGATGCCTCTTGAGGAGCTTGTTGAAGTGCTCAGCGGGCGAGTATCTGATTTTATTCTCGAGAGTCTTGAATTCCGCGCTCTCATTTGCCATATCGATAATTACATAGCCCGGGAAGCCCTCTTTGGTATTGAAGAACCACTTGATTATGCTCGCATACTGGAGCGGAGCGACTCTGACGGGAGTGCCCTTATAGTTAATCTGGGTATTCTCACTGTAAACGGTAAACTGGGAAACATAGCCCATTTCGCCGAGGTCGCCGAGAGCTCTGGCGGCTATCTGGGAAGCGGAATCCTCGTCAAGGCGCGGAATCGAGCTGAAGGATGAGGCGTCCTCCTCAGGGATTTCCTCTGAGAAGTTGCTGTCTGTGCGGACATCAATAATTCTGCTGTAAGCCTTCGCTCTGAAAAACTGCGAGCCGACAATGTAGCCGACAAGCGCGACCGCGATAAGAATACCGATGCATATACCGGGGACAATCGCTCTTCTCTTTACATAGGGAGTGTATTCGGGCTTGGAGAGCGCTTTTGAAAGCAGCGCCTGAAATACCACATAGGAAGCGGCAACCACGCCGAGATACATATAGAGGGTTGTATCCTTCAGGTTAAGCGCGGGCAGCATGACATAGTAAGCTATGAATGCGGTAATCACGGTCAGCACAAGGCCGATTATGATTTTGAGCCCCGCATTTTCGGGAGGAATGACTATTTCCTTCTGAGCGGATTTGCCCTTGTTTGAAAAATCTACTTTAATGGGGTCCATTTATTCATCTCCTGTGAATCAGATTGATTTCGGATAAAAATACAAAGTAAGTATAACTTATTTTTAACGATAATACAAGAATAATTTTTATCAATAACATTATTCCGTCTGCGGAACGCGCAAAATTTTTCTTGACAAAAGCGGATGTTTAGAGTATATTATACGCAATAACGCAAATGCAGAGATGATATTAAGCGCTTTGAGCAAGCTTTCAGAGAGCCGCCGGCAGGTGAGAGGCGGTAAGAATCTTAAAGGGCTGTCTCGTATCGGAGCAGGATCTTTGAATTCATAGGAGATCACGGGTGATCCCGTTACAGGTCGGGAACTTGATGGAGTTCTGTGAGTGGCCGTTCAGGCGGCAAGACGGGTGGTACCGTGGTTATTATGCAATAATCATCCCGCAGGGTTTTTACCTTGCGGGATTTTTTTATTCCCGCAGAATAAAGAAAGTATAAACAGTATTTCCAGTTAAAAGGAGATTTATCATGAGAAAAATCTATGTATCCGATTTCACTTTGAAGCAGCTGGCTCAGGACAGAAAAAATCCCCTGCTTTTCAGGGAGAAGGTCGCAATCGCCTCCGCAATTGACGGCATGGGGGTTGATACGATTGAGCTCGCGCCGGTCGTGAATTTCAAAGAGGACAGAATCATATATAAGACCATCTCCGCGGCGGTCAAAAACGCCTCGGTCGCGATTCCCGTCGGCTCCACCGAGGAGGAGGTTGCCATGGCGTGGGAGTGCATACAGACCGCGCAGAGGCCGGTTCTCCAGATAGTGCTTCCGCTGAGCACGGTTACAATGGAATATACTTATCACCTCAAAGCGCCCAAGATGATGCTCCTCATCGAAAAACTCGTCAAGGCGGCGAAGGAAAAGTGCGAAAACGTTGAATTCATAGCGCTCGACGCCACCAGAGCCGAGGAGAAGGTGCTCGACGAAGCTCTCGCTCTCGCCGTCAGCTGCGGCGCGACTGCGGTCACGCTCTCCGATGACGCGGGCACGCTCTTCCCCTATGACTTCGCAAAATTCGCGAAGGGCGTGAAGGCGAAGCTGAGCGTTCCGGTATATGTCAAGGTTTCGGGCGCTCTCTATATGGAAACGGCGACTGCTTTCGAGAGCATTATCGCAGGTGTCGACGGCGTGAAAGCGGTTGTCGAGGGCCACACCCAGCTCAAGATTCACAAGATTGCATCCGTTATCGCCGCGAAGGGCGAGGTTTATGAAATCTGCTCCTCGCTTGACGCAACCAGAATCGAAACAGATGTCAGGACGCTGACAGCCAAGGTTGACAGCACCGAGCAGGAGGAGGATTCCTCTGTTCCCGCCGCCGCTTCGGATATTTATCTCGACGGCGATTCGACGATTGAAGCGGTTTATGCCGCCGCCGAAAAGCTCGGCTACACGCTCACCGAAGAGGATGCGGGCAATGTTCTCAGAGGCCTCAGGAGAGTCTGCGAAAACAGAAACGGCATCGGCTCCAACGAATTTGAGGCGCTCATCGCCTCCTATGCCCAGCAGGCGCCCTCGACCTATCATCTTGAATACTATACCACCACAAACAGCAACCTGACCTCCGCCATGGCGCACGTAGTGCTGACAAAAGACGGCGAAATGAAAATCGAGGGTATGGGAACAGGCGACGGCCCGATTGATGCGGCATTCGGCGCGATTGAGCAGGGAATCGGCTTCCACTATGAGCTCGACGATTTCAGAATTCACACGGTCAGCCGCGGCAAGGAGTCCCTCGGCTCTGCCCTTATCAAACTCCGCCACAACGGCAAGGTTTATTCGGGCAACGGTCTCTCGACCGACATAGTCGGCTCCTGCATCAGGGCTTATATCAACGCTCTCAACAAGATTGTTTACGACGAAGACTGATAATCAGTCGGAGGAAATTATATGAAACTCGGTTTTTCAACTAAAAACATAAATCTCGGCTCGTTTACCGAAACCTGCAATATGGCAAGGGATTACGGCTTCGCGGGCTTTGAGATATTTGACGCGAAAGCGGAGAAAAAGCGCCATTCCGATTCCGTTCTCAGAGACGGCTCGGCTGACGCCAAAAGAAAACTGCGCAACAGAGACCTCGCTGTCTCCGCGGTCGTCTATCCCTTCCCCGTTGAGGATGAAGAGGCGGACGGCAGCGTGATAAAGCAGTATGTCGACTGGGCTTATGCCGCGGGCATCGAAGCGGTTATCATCACTCTCGCGAAGGAGCCCGATTACGCCCTGCTCAGGGAAAAGCTCACCCCCGCAATCGAGAGGGCGGATAAGACAGACGTGAGCATTCTGCTCGAGACATCGGGCCCGCTCGCCCACTCGGCGAAGGTTCTTGAAATCATCAATGAATTCGCAGCTGTTCCGCTCGGCGCGGCCTGGAATATCAGGGAGACCTATTTTGCCGCGGGCGAAACTCCCGAAAAGACGATTGAGACGCTCGGCGCTCATATCAAATATGTCCGCATCGGCGATAAAAACGGTGATGTCAACTGCCTTATCGGCGAGGGAACCCTGCCGGTAAAGGATTTTATCAACGCGATCCGCTCGCTCAATTATGACGGCTTTGTCTGCGTTGACTGGAATGACGAAATCGACGATCCCGATATAGTGCTGACCCATTTCGTGCAGTATATGGCGGAGATTGACGATTCCGTAAAAGAGAACACCGGCCTCTACTATAACCGCGCTCATACCGGCGCTTTTCCGTGGAAAAAATACGATATGATTGACAAGACCTTCTCGCAGGTGCTTGATACAATGTGCGATATTTTCCCGGATCAGCTTGCCTTCAAATACACGACTCTCGATTATACGAGAACCTATACGCAGTTCCGCAAGGATGTTGACGACCTCGCGGCCGCGCTGATTTCGCTCGGCGTCAAGCCCGGACACCATGTCGCAATCTGGGCGACCAATGTGCCCGCCTGGTATCTGACCTTCTGGGCGACCACCAAAATCGGCGCCGTGCTCGTCACGGTCAACACCGCCTACAAAATCAACGAAATCGAAT
>JAFZOE010000006.1 GCA_017552845.1 Clostridia bacterium | reverse complement strand
CTTGATAACCTTAAGCTCTATTATGAGGAAAAATATAACAGAACCAATTTCATAAAGAATGTTATCCTTGATAATATTCTTCCCGGAGATATTTATCTTAAATCCCGCGAGCTTCATTTCAATATGGATGTTTCAAGGGCAGTTCTGCTTATCAGGGTTGTAGATCATAACGATGCGGCGGTTTATGATTCGGTTCATAACCTTTTCCCCGATAAGAATAAGGATTTTATAATCAATATCAGCGAAACGGATATAGCTATTGTCAAGGAGCTCGGCATCAATACTGATACCAAAGACCTTGAAAAGCTTGCCCGCTCGATTTCCGATTCTCTCAGCACGGAGCTCTATACCCATGTTCTTGTTGGTATAGGAACCGCTGTTGAAGGAATCAGAGACCTTGCGCGTTCAATCAAGGAAGCTCAGATTGCTCTCGAGGTCGGCAAGGTATTCGATACTGAAAAGACCATCGTTTCCTATGACAATCTCGGAATTGCTCGCCTTATTTATCAGCTTCCCACGACTCTCTGCGAGATGTTCCTTAAAGAAGTATTCAAGAAGGGTTCAATCGAGAGCCTCGATCAGGAAACACTCTTTACAATCCAGAGATTCTTCGAGAACAACCTTAATGTTTCCGAAACTTCAAGAAAGCTTTTTGTTCACAGAAACACTCTCGTTTACCGTCTTGAAAAAATCAAGAAGATTACCGGACTTGACCTTCGTGAATTTGATGACGCAATCGTATTCAAAGTAGCGCTTATGGTCAAGAAGTATCTTGATGCAAAGCCGGTAAAATATTGATTTCGTTACGAGGTATTGAATCGTGATTGAATTTAAAAATGTCACCAAGAAATACGATAACAAGACGACCGCTTTGAGCGATGTCAATATTAACATCGAAAAAGGCGAATTCGTTTTTGTCGTCGGTTCTTCCGGTGCGGGTAAGAGCACTTTCCTTAAACTGATGATGCGCGAAGAAGTTCCCACTTCGGGAACAATCACGGTTGACGGGATAAATCTCAACAAAATCAAAAAGAGAAATATTCCGAAATTCCGCAGAAAGCTCGGCATCGTTTTCCAGGATTTCCGCCTTATCCCGACAATGACTGTGTTTGATAATGTTGCGTTTGCAATGCGCGTTATCGGCACTAAAGAAAAGAAAATCCGCAGGCGTGTTCCATATCTTCTCAGCCTTATGGGCCTGAGCGAAAAATCAAGGAACTATCCGCGCGAGCTTTCCGGCGGCGAGCAGCAGAGAATTGCTCTGGCCAGAGCTCTTGCAAATGACGCCGAGATTATAATTGCCGACGAACCTACGGGAAATGTCGATCCCCAGATGAGCTATGAGATAGTTGATCTGCTTATGCGCCTCAACGAGGCCGGCACAACCGTTATCATGGTAACTCATGAACATTCGCTAGTCAGATGCTTCGATAAGCGTGTTATTATACTCGATAAGGGCTCTGTTGTTTCCGACGGCGAACTTGCTACTCTCGAGCAGGCTACTGCTCATATCAATCCCGCCAGCGAGATTGCCGCTGATTATTCAAAGGGAGCTGAGGATTATTCTGTTTTTGCAAGGGCGGACGAAAGTGGTCCTTCCGAAGTTGTTATGGATGCATCCTTCCCGACTGAATATGCAGACATTTCAATTGAGAGCGAATCTGAACCTTCTGAAACTTCAATAGAAAGTTTTGAAGAAGATTTTAACCTTGACGATATGACTCACGAACCCGATCCCGAAATACCAGATGCACCGGGCGGGGATAATGAATCGAACGGAGGTGAGGCTGATGACTAAACTCAGATATCTCACCAAAGAAGGCTTCAGAAGCCTCAGGGTCAATAAACTTATGACCGCCGCTTCTATTACCGTCCTTTTCAGTTGCCTTCTTCTTATCGGCATTGCTTTTATGCTCCTTGTTAATATTGAGACTTTTATCGGCAATATTGAGCGTGAAAACGTTGTTATGGTTTATGCTAATACCGATATATCCGCTTATGACTATCTGCGTATGCGTGCGGAGCTTGAATCTATAGATTATGTAGGCTCTGTTGAATCGGTCGAAAAAGGTCCCGCTTATGAAGAGGTCCTTGCGGGTCTTAATGAGAATGTCCGTAATTATCTCGAAAGCCTTGATGAGAATCCGCTTCCCGATGGTTATAAAATAACTGTTTCGGATATGGATCATTTCAACGAGGTTGTTGACAATATCAAGAAGCTTGACAATATTCTGAGAGTTCATGAAAACAGTTCTCTAGCGAGGCAATTGGCTGCGGTCAGAAATGCCGTTCAGTATATCAGCCTCGGAATCATAGTCCTTCTTCTTGTTGTTTCATTGTTTATTATTTCAAATACTATTAAGATAACAATGTTCTCACGGCGCCTTGAAATCAGCATCATGAAGAGCGTCGGCGCTACAAATTCCTTCATACGCTGGCCGTTTATGGTCGAAGGTATGATAATCGGTCTTATAGCTGGAATTCTAGCTACCGGGGCTGTTTGGGGATTATACGAACTTGCGATGAGAGAGTTCTCCTATGTGTTCACCTCATTCGGTGATGCTCAGGCGGTTAATTTCATCGATTATGCTCCTTATCTTGCGGCTGCATTTATTCTTATCGGTATGTTTACGGGCTTCTTTGGCTCCGCGACTTCGATAGGAAAGTATCTGAAAGAAAGGAAGTTTGTTGAAATTGAAGATTAACAGACGGCTTGTTTTCAGAATATTTGCGGTTATTCTGGCATTTTCATGCGTATTTTCATCCATGCTTTTCAGCGCGCCTGTTGCTTCTGCAGACCAGGAGCTTGAGGATCTTCAGAATCAGTATGATGATCTTCAGAAAAAGATTGAAAAGAATCAAAAAGAACTTGCAGAAGTTCAGGGCGACATTTCCGATACTAAGACTAAAATCAATGCTCTCAACAGCGAAATCAGCAGCATCAACTCTCAGATAAGCATTCTTGACAGCCGTATCGGAATTCTCAACAGCAAAATCAATACTATTGAAGCAAATATCCAGCAGACCAATGCTGATATTGAAGAAATAGAAGCGAACATAGAGGATGTTGAAGCGAGCATATCCGAGACACAGGCTCTTATGCAGGATACCCGCGAGCAGCTTATGGGAAGAATCCGCGAAAACTATATGAGCGGCGAGGCTTCAACTCTTGAAATGCTGCTTTCGAGTGATGATTTATCAACCTACTTTACACGCAAGGAACTGATGACAAGAGTATCTGAAAGCGATGCACAGCTCATCAGAGAACTTGAAATCAAAATAGCTGCTTTGAATACTCTTGAAGAGAGTCTTGAAAAAGATAAAAAAGAGCTTCAGGAAAAGAACGAACAGCTTGAAACTCAGAAAGTAGATCTCGAAGAGAGCAAAGATGACGAAAACGCGAGTAGAAGAGAACAGCAGACTAAAAAGAATGCGGTCTCTTCAAAGCAGTATGAAGCTCAGGTTCTTCTGAACGATCTTGATAAAGAGAGTGCAGAATATAAAGCTACAATCAAGCGCCAGCGCGCCGAGCAGGAGCAGTTGTCAAAGCAGATCGATGCCTATATCAAAGAGCACGGCTCATCAACCGGTGACACTCCGGATGCCGCTTATGAAAACGACGGCAATATGGCATGGCCTGTAAAATTCCAGAGCTATGTTTCCTGTGCTTACGGCAGATATTCCGACGGTTCTCCTCACTGGGGCATGGATATATGTGCTGTCGGCGGAAACACCAGAGGCAGACCGTTTAACGCGGCACAGGGCGGAAAGGTTATCCTTGCAGTTAATGACGGCGGCTGGAATTACGGCTTCGGCAACTACTGCGTTATTGACCACGGCGACGGTAAACAGACTCTTTATGCTCACTCGGACGGACTCCAGGTCTATGTAGGCCAGATAGTCAAGAAGGGCCAGCAGATAGGCATCATCGGCGCTACCGGCAATGTTACCGGTCCTCACCTTCATTTTGAGGTCAGAATCAAGAATGCCGACGGTTCAGTAAGCAGAGTTAATCCCGCAAATTACGTCAGAAACACGACGGCTTGATATTATAACGCCGATTATTCATTTAATCGGCGTTTACCATATCGGAGATTTATATGAATAAAAAAGTATCAATCGGAGTCTGCATATCGCTGGTGATAATTGCTGTTGCAGCTACTTTTGCGATTACTATGGTTTTTTCAAAGCAGATTTACAACGGTATAATCAGCAATATTTCACAGCGCTCACAGTCTTTTGACAGCGCCGATGAAATCAACAGCCTTATAGCAAACTATTATTACGGCGACCTTAATGAATATAATAACAATCTCGGTTCGTCTCTTGCCGAGGGCTATGTAAACGGTTTGAATGACGCAAACAGTTATTATATGACAGCGTCGGAATATGAGTCATACAACAATAAAATTGAAAACGGTCTGACCGGAGTAGGCGTGGAATCGTTCTTTGATTTCAGCAGTAATAAATTGATTATAACCTATGTTTATGACGGATCTCCCGCGCAGAAGGAAGGCCTTAAATCCGGAGATGTAATCAATAGGATTGACGGCGAAACGGTCAGAAGATCAAATTATGAAAAGCTATCCGAGAAGCTATTCAGTTCAAAGCTTGTAAGTGTTTCGGTTGAATATACCAGAGAAGATTATACAAAAACCGCGCAGATGATTTCGGGTTTTGCAATTCCTTCGATTATCAGCAAGACCGGCGGCACCAACGGTTATATAAGAATCGGCAGATTCTATAAGAACACTTCAGAGGAGCTTGATGCCGCGCTTGCATCAATGCAGGAAAACGGCGTTGAATCCGTTCTGTTTGATGTTAGAAACACGTCCGAGGGCACAATTAAATATGCCGCTCAGGCTATCGATGTTCTTTCGCCGAACAATTCCGGCTATATAGCTTCTGCAGTTGATAAAAGCGGTAAAGTCAAAGAGACTTTCCCGACTCACGGAACTAAGTATAATTTCAATTATGCCGTTCTTATCAACAGTTCAACCTCCGGCCCGGCTGAATTATTCGCATGCGATCTTCGCGATATTCTTCAGGCTGAATTATTTGGAACTTCTACTGCCGGAGTCGGCACTATGCAGGAGCTATTTACTCTCGATGACGGCAGTGCCATTCTGCTCACTACTGCACTTGTGATTCCGAAAAACGGTGAAACTGCCGTTTATGATAAAGAAGGCGTCAAGCCGACCAGAGAAGTCACGCTGCTTGCAGACAGCAATGAAATCCTCATGCTTTCTGAATCTGAGGATAATCAATTGCGCGAAGCTATGAATTATCTCAACAGTAACGCAGTCGAGACATATTGACAAAAAAAGAAACCGGATGCTTTTTGCATCCGGTGATTTTTATTCCTCTTCAGAACTTTTATATATGAATTCGTAAATACCTTCTCTGCATTTATCGAGATCGGGTATTTCTACCCATTGAGAGCCGGAATAACCGGTAGTCATCATTTCATCTCTCGGCATCTTGGTCTGCATTATATCGAATTTCAGTGCGGCAATCAGTCCTTTATATGATGTTGCTGAGATTTCGGCTGCGCTCAGGTCTGTTTCAAGCAGAGGCAGGACTGAATTAACGGTTTTAATTAAGCTGAACGGAGAGGTGTGTTTGAATTTATCAATAAGAGCGGAAATTATTTTTCTCTGCCTGTATGTTCTCATATAATCAGAATCGAGTTTTCTTATTCTGGCGTAAACCAGCGCCTCTTCACCATTAAGATGAACGTTATCTCCACTCTGAACGGTCTGACGAGTGGTTCTGTTAATGAATTCGGCTTCTTTCGGTG
>JAFZOE010000275.1 GCA_017552845.1 Clostridia bacterium | reverse complement strand
ATATCTTTTTGAAATTATTTATTTTTCGCTCAAAACAGCCGAATCGCATGCCGGGTTGAAATAATACGGAAAATATGCTAAAATTAAAATGTAAAGGAGAATTTATATGAAACACTTAAAAAAGATACTTTGCTTAGCGTTGGCTCTGCTGATGATTATTCCTGCAGTCACCGCATTCGCAGATGAGGAACCCGCCGATGAGCCAGCCGCTCAAGTTCCCGAAATTGATTATCTCGACACATCGGCAATTGACGGAAAGCTGATTGCTTACAAAGGAATAGAGACATATTTTGTGGTCTATCCCTTCCCCGTGGAATCGGAGAGCAGATTTGATATTTACAAAGCAGAGATTACCTGCAGCGACGACAGCGTGCTGGAAATTAAGCCCGATAAAGGTGAGCAGGCAAGATTCGGAAGCGTGCTTATTACCGGCAAAAAGCTCGGCTCGGCAACAGTGACCGTTACGGAACCCGAAAGCGGTAAAACCTGCGAGGTTGAAGTAATCGTTATCCCCTCGATCGGTTACTATATCCGCAATTTCTTCATGAACCTCGAATACGTTCCTTTCTTTGTGTTTATGAGGATAGTGTCAATACTTAATCAAATCGGAATAATCAAGTAATTAAATATGCCCTCTCGAAAAGAGAGGGCATTATATTTTTAATTTTACTGTTCGTCTTCGGAAGCTGATTCTTCGGCTGTTTCGGTTACCACGTCTTCAACAGCTTCAACTGCGTCTGCGGGGACAACTGTTTCCGCTGCTTCTTCGGCCTGAGCGAGCTCAGCTTCTGCGCCGTGGCGCTTAGCGATGAGAGCCGCGAGGATTCTCTTATGCTCATCATTGGGAAGAGCGTATTTAAGAGTGGGAATCGCAGCGAGGACCATACCTACTGCCGGCGGAATGGAAATCAGGAAGAACATTGCCGCAGCAAATTTACCGTCATTATAGGTCTTGAAATCGGCGCCGTTGACAAGGGCGTTATTGAGTAGCGCAACATTCTTATCCGAGAAGCCAACCACCGCATAGACAGCACCGGAAATAAGAGAAGCGATACCTGCGGAGAGCTTGGTGATAAAGGACTGGCCCGAGAAGAATACGCCGTCGGGACGAACGCCTGTGTGATATTCCTCATAGTCAACACAGTCGGCAATCATGACGGACTGGAGAACGTTGAGCGAGCCCATCGAAGCGCCTGCCATGAAGAACAGGACAGACATTACGAGCATTCCGCCCCATGTGAGGACATTGCCCTTGGAAATAAGGAAGAAGACGAAGATGAGAGCAAAGGGAATTGCGCCGACAAGCGAGAAGAAATTATAGAGTTTCTTTTTCTCAAATTTATTGATGAACTTCGGCACAAAGAGCGGGAATGCAATCATACCGCCGAACAGGCCGATTACGAGAATAACTATCTTGAGGACAAGAGTAATATTCAGAGCGCCGTTCACAAAGAGCGTTGCGCCGATATCGTTATTGAAGAAATAATACATGACAAGAGTCATGGCAACAATGGCAAGAAGCTGAATCGGGCTTCTCAAAATACCGGAAATAAGAATCTGGCGGAAAGGTTTGTTGCCGAACATGATCTTGAAATTCTCTTTTATAGTATAAGTTTTCTGGTTCTTGGGATTGACCTTTTCCTTGACGGAAATACCCGCAAACTGGAAGAGAACCGAAGCGAATATGGTCATAACGATTGCAAGGGTGATATAAGCCGCTCTGAGCGAGTGCGCCTCATCCATACCGCGCGCCTTGAACATACCCTGGAAGGCGGGAGCAATCATCGTGAAGAGAGTGCCTATCATACCGACATTGGCAACAGCACGGGCGAGGGTGAGAACCTTCGCGCGGTCGTGCTGATCCTCGGTCATAAGCGAGGTAACGCCCCAAAGAGGAATATCGCCGATGGTATAGGTCATACCCCAAAGAATATATGAAATTGCCGCCCAGGCAATGATGAGAGCCGCTTTGGTGCCGGTCTTCTTGACGAAGCCGAGCTCGCTCTGGAATTCCTGGAGAATTGTTTCGGCAAGAGCCGTATCTGCTACAGGCTGCTTGTCATCGGCCGTATAGATCATTACCTTGGTCTTGATTATGTTGCCGTCTTCATCCATAAGAGTCTTGCCCTCGGCATCCTTCTGAAGCTCCCATGTTCCGTCAGCGGGAACGAAGAGATACTTCACGCCGTCATACTCGAGCTCCTTGATAAGATCGCTGTCGACAAAATCAACATAAGCCTTGGAATCCTGAAGCATAACTTCATGAAGATCATTCGGCTCTGCATACATATTATTGACAAACGGGAGTATGGTGGTAATCATAATGATTACCGGAACAAAAAGAAGATAAGGCTTGCATTTACCCCATTTAGTATGAGTCTTGTCGACTATTGTGCCCATCATCGGGTCGTTGACGGCATCCCATACTCTAGCGAGAGTGAAAATCAGCGAGCAGGCAATTGCCGGCAGGAAGATAACGCTCTGGAAATAGAAAGCCAGACCGGTTGCGATGATATTATAAATGATGTTCTGGCCTGCAAGACCGGTAAGGTAACCGACAAGTTCCTTGCGGGTATAGGTCTTGACATTGGGGTTGCGCTCAAGATTGCCCATATAACCACTCCTAAAAAGAATTTGCGATACGGCGGATTTCTCCTTATACTATATCCATATTATTTTACTATAAAGAAAAATCAAATTCAATAGTAATAAGTGATAATAAATCCGCCTGCGATTTGGTTGATTTAATGATTGAAAATTATTATTGTAATTTTACCGCATTTAATATATAATAATCGGGTAGTTAATTTTGCTTTCGGAAAGGAGCAAAACAAGTGGATAACGAAAAGAAGAAATTCATGAAAAAATCCGAAATCTTCACTTTCGGTATCGGGCTTTTCGGCGTTGCCCTGCTGACGGGCTGGATGCCGGATTACACCCAGACCTTCTTTGCGGATTTCGCATTCAAGGGCAAGGGTTTTGACAGCTCGGTAATCTCAAGCAACATTTCAACAGTATTCCTCGTAGCCGGTATAATCGGAGCGGTAATGGAACTGATTACCGGTTACCTTATCGACAATACCAGAACCAGACTCGGCAAGGTAAAGCCCTGGATCGGCTTCGGAGCAATTCCGCTCGCGATTATAGCAATGCTCGTTTTTGTCGCTCCGAATACGAATAATCAGACTTTCGCCATCATCTGGATGTATATCGTTTACTCTCTCTATACGACAGTCGGCTGCGCGGTTGAAAGACCGGCGGAATGTTTCGGAGCTCTCTGCTCCCCCGAGCCGAGCGAGAGATCGAGCGCGATTTCGATAGCTTCATTTATGAAGAGCGTCGGCCAGTCGGGCGGCATGGTGGTCGTAATGGTAGTCGGCATACTGATGAAGGCTTTCATGGGCCAGCAGCAGTTCAAAAATGCAGAAGCTCAGGGACTTGACCTGATTATTTCAACCGCAATCTGCGCACTCGGATTCATCATTTTCGTAATGATCTTCTTCATCAACAATAAAGAGAGAGTGCCTTTCACAAGAGAAAAAGTCTCGCTCAAAGATGCGGTCAAGGTCGTTTTCACAAATAAGAATCTGCTCATGGTTTCGCTTACAAAGCTTACCGGCTTCGGCAGAGGCGTTTACGGCACGGTTTCACTTTACATAGCGATTTATCTGCTCGGTTCAAAGGATCTCAAACTCGCCCTTCTTCTTCCGATGGGTATAGGCACTGCGGTCGGAACGCTACTTGTAAACTTCGTTCTCAAAAAATTCAGCACCAAGCAGACTTTCATAATCTTCTGCGTTTACGGCGCATCTACGCTTGCAATTCTTTATTTTGTCGCTACGGGCATCGGCTTCAGAAGTGCACTTATAGTTCCGTTCCTGATTCTCAACTTCTTCTGCGGAATTCAGCACGGCAACACCAACGTTACCCCGAACATCATGATTGCGGACTGCGTTGACGAAATCGAATGGAAAACCGGCAAGAGACAGGAGGGCACTGCATACGCCGGCTACGGCCTTTTTGCAAAGGTCGCATCCGCCTGCACCAAGGCACTCGGCCCCTGGCTGCTCTACACCTGGTCGGGATATCTTGTATCGACCGATGCGAATGTCGCTTACGCTCCGCAGAGCGATCCGACTCTCAACAAATTCCTGATGATTTATACGATTATCCCCGCAGTATTCGTCATTCTCCAGGGCGCTCCGATTCTCTTCTACGACATGGTCGGCGAAAAGAAGGACAGAATAGTCAAAGAGCTAATGGAGAGACGCGCACAGGCAGCAGATTCGGAAAGCACTGAAGAACCGGAAACTGCCGAAAAGAATAATTAAGGAGGCAGGAACGATGGCTGAGAATAAAAAAGAATTCAACACGAAACTCTACGGCATTTTTGCTATTATCATAGTTGCCGCCGCACTTGTCGCTCTTACCCTCTTCGCATACACTTCAAGATACACCGCACTGAGCCCCGAAAAGACCGCGCGCCTCTTTGTTGATACAATAGTCCAGAGCGGCGACGGATACAACGCATATAAAAACAGTCTGCTGAGCTATGAAGGCAAATTCGGCGATTT
>JAFZOE010000274.1 GCA_017552845.1 Clostridia bacterium | reverse complement strand
GACGCCCTGAAGATGAAGATCGGGGAAGCCGGCTTCTTTGACTTTCTTGCGGAAGAATTCAAGCGCGTCAACGGTTTCGTCGATTCCGCCGAGCCCGCGCACAAGATTGCCGAGCTCATAAATCATGAATACGGGGCAGCCGTTGATTTTATAGTAATTCGGGAGCTTGAAATATTTTTCGATAACTCTTTCGCAGACAATCTCGAATTCGTCGCGGTGCTGGGAGCCGAACCACACGGTCTCCCTGAGGTCTGTCTGCCTCTTATCCCAGAGATATGTCGCATCGTGATTTGCCCACATGAGATAAAACTGCATATCGGTATTGTTAGGAGCGCCGAGGAAGCCGTCGTTGAGGCACTGCTCGAGGAACGGCCTGCGGTCATACCAATACCAGTCATAGATAAAGACGTTCACGCCGTGGCTGACGGCCTCGTCTATCTGCATTTTCATAACTTCAGGATCCGCCTCGTCGCAGTATCCCCAGAGCGGTTTGCGGGGCAGAATCTGCCCTTCGACTCTTGATTCGGCGTTCCTGACGCTCTGCCATTCGCCGATTCCCTGCTCCCAGAAAATGCGGGTTCTGAGTTCCTTGCCCGTATATGAGGGCCAGATAAATGCCGCTACGTCATATTTTTTCATAGTGTTACCTCAGTTCTGTTGAAATTGCTTCGCCCTCGGTGAGCCAGACATTGAGAGGCGCTACTTTGACGGTGTATTCGCCGTCGGGGATTTCGACGGTGCAGGAGAGTGTTTCGGGCATCGGCTCGAAATAGTATTCGGAATAAATCTCTTTGACGAGCGCGGCCTTCTTCGGATTTGCCTTGTCAAAGAAGGAGATGCGGTAGCCGTAAACGCAGACATCGTCCTTCGCCTGGCCGAACGTGACTTTGACTTTTCCGTCATCGGTCTTTTCGGCGGTAATTTCTGCATCCTTATCGAAATAAGGCGTTGAAGCGGTCTTTTTGCGCGCGGAGGTGTATGCGTAATTCGCCGTATCGAAAACATCGTCAATCTGCCAGAGAAGCTGCTTACCGGGATCGTCGGTATTCGACGGAGTCTTGAAGAAATCGTGAGTCAGCAGGTTGTAGGGCCGGATGCGGACTCTGTTCTGAGCGTCAACCTCAACAATCAGGAACTGCGCGGCGTTTCTGCTGCCCTCGGGGACGGTATTGTCGCCGATATCGCGCTCCATCTCGAAATAGTTGAGAGTGCCCGTTCCGAGCTGGGTATAGTTATTCTGCCAGATTTCAAGCGGATTATTTATCGGACCGTGTGAGTGGCCCGAGAAATTGATAACCTGCGGATACTGCGAATAGACGAGGTGAAGCGGGATTGACATCTGTGTATACCAGCTTCTCGAAACATAGACGGTGTTCCAGATATGGCCGTGCTGCATGGTGAAAATCGGCTTGTCCGGAGCGTCCTTCTCGGCCTTTCTCAGCTCGCCCGCGAGCCAGAAGAGCTGATCGGGGGTGTGCCATGTATCGGTCGGGTTCGGGGATAATCCGATAATGTGGAATCCCTTGACAACAACGTGTTTGTCGCGCGGCTCGCCCATATGCTTTTCATAGCCTTCGAGGCCCGTCTTCGCGAATTCGTGGTTGCCCATTATCGTAACGATCTCTGTTCCCTCGCGGACATTCTCTTTCAATACGCTCTTGAGAATTTCATATTCCTCATCCGAGCCGCTGTCGCAGTTGTCGCCCGCGAGCAGGACCGCATCGAGCGAATTATACGAAGGATGGCTCTCGCTGTAACGGTATGCCGTCTGAATAAAATCCGCGAGGCGCTCGGCGTTGGTATCGCTATTTGCCTGAATGTGAACATCGGAGGTGATGACAAAGCGGAAAACGGGAGTGAAATCCTCCTGCGTCGCCTCTTCGACTTTCTTCTCGAGCTCCTGCTGTTTATCCTTTGTGATAAATGAAAGGCCCGAAATCAGGGTGAAAAGCGCAACGGGTATGCAGAGAATTCCCATAATTCTTCTTGAAATCATCTTTCTCCTCCTCAGACGTCGATATCTTCAAATTCAACAACCTTATTGGTTTTGCCGGATTCAAACACTGCCTCGACAAGCTTCATGAGGCGGCGCTGCTGATCGTGGGTTACGATGGCGTCAGCTTCGCCCCTGAGGCAGGCAAAGATATTCTTATAGTATTCGCCCCAGTCCGCCTTCTGCACG
>JAFZOE010000273.1 GCA_017552845.1 Clostridia bacterium | reverse complement strand
ATACTTTAAACATATAAACGGAATCAGCAGTAAGATTGGCATAAAAGCGGAAATCCATGCTGCCGCCGCAATCGTCGTAGGTCGTGCCATCCGGCATAGACTCAGCGCAGGGGTCGGAATTGCCTGCACTTGAAGAGGTAAAGAGATACCAGCCGCTCTGAGAAGGAGTGAAAGAACAGACGATATAATCAACAGAATCGGGCAAAACATGAACCTGATTATCGCCGAGCGACAGCTCAACGGGAGTCAGGGCAGGGTCCTCCTTGCCGCAATAAATACAGGAACCGTTCACATAATCATGACCGTTCATATAGCAATCCCAATCTTCGCCAGGATCTTCCCAATCGGGATCAGGCTCACCGCAATGGATGCATTCGCCATCGACGAACTCGTGCCCCATTGTCGAACAATCCCATTCTTCGCCGAGATCTTCCAAGTCGGGATCGGGCTCAAAGCAATGGATACATTCGCCATCGACGAACTCGTGCCCCATTGTCGAACAATCCCAATCATCTTCATCCTCGGGATCGGCGAAAGCTGTAAGGCTCACGCAGCCGATAACCATCAGCATTGCCAGAAGAATTGCCAAAAGTTTTTTTGCAGTTTTCATAAACGTCCTCCTTGATATAATCTTATATTTCATTTTGCTTTCTGAGCGCTTTGATGATGCCGTCCGAGACGGACATTTTGCAGATGCGGGCATTGCGGCGGTCGCCGCTAAGACCGTCTTCCTCGCGGTTTCGGGCGTGATATACGGCATACCATTCTCCGTTATACTTTATCATCGAATGGTGCCCCGCGCCCTCCTCCCATTCATTTGAACTGAAAACGGGAGCATAGGTATTATCATCATGGTATTTTTCAAAAACAATCTTTGTCAGATCCGATTCATCTGTTTTCGCCCTTGAATAACCGATAAAGTAATGCTCATTCTGATAGCAGGAGCCGGAATACATAACATACTGCCACTCCCCTTCTCTGAAATAGAATGCTCCCTCAATGGTATGCCAATGGGTACCTTTTTTATACCTGTCGCGCATATATATCTCTTCATCAAGAGTAGGAACAACGACGGTATGAGGCTTACCCGCGGGAGTAAAAGGATCGAGTAATCTGTCAACGACGATACAGGTTCCCGGTCTCTCGGCTTCAAAGTCATTGGTTGAATAAAAGATAAACAGACCGCTCTCGTTTATGACTACATGAGAATCAATCGAAAAAGGATGCAGCAGTTGCTTTGAATTTTCAAAAGGTCCGAGTGGATTATCGGCAACGGATACATGCATAGTCTGCCTGTGGCCGCCCTTATCGGGCGTGTCGCCGTAAAA
The DNA here is from genome assembly GCA_017552845.1 of Clostridia bacterium. Lineage (GTDB taxonomy): Bacteria > Bacillota > Clostridia > Oscillospirales > Acutalibacteraceae > CAG-177. The sequence continues at coordinate 3,831 of JAFZOE010000273.1, read as the reverse complement.
CTCAAACGAGCAATACATATATAACTTTCCGTCAAGTTCAATTACGCTCGGGGCCCAGAAATCACTAACGCCGGGATAAGTAAAGACTTTACCTTCAAACTTCCAGCCGGAAAGCAGCTCATCCGATGAATATGCATATATCCCGTCATCGCCGGTAGTATAAATATAGAATCTGCCGGCGGATTCAAGGATGAAGGGATCGGCCTGGCCAATATAGTTTTCTTTATTAATTTCAAGAAGCTGCATAATTATATCTCATAATCGACAGCAACGCTCGTCTGCCTGACGGCGTGCATAAAGGGTTTGACTACGGAACAATGGTAATCCTCTCTCTGATATTCCTCAAGCGCCTGCATGCTGTCAACAGTTACCTGCAGGATAACATCATAGGAACGCTCGGAATGAAGCTGATCGATGCCGACTTCAATGCTTCTGAGCTGAGGGACTTTGCCTTCCATAGAGAGCAGAGTTTCTTTCGCTTTCTCCGCATCGGCAAAATCTTTTAATTTGAAACAGACTATATGTTTAATCATGCCGCGACACCGACAATAAGATCAAGAGCCTTGCCGAATACCGAAAGAGCCTTGGCAAGAGAAATAAGAACAGGACCGATTATTTCATAGAACTGAGCAGTGAATTTGCTCGCACCGATTTTTGCCGCATAATCAGCGTCATTGACAACATAGCCGTTTACGGTGATCACTTCGCTTTCAAAACCGCCTGTATTCTCATCAAGAACGATAAGACGGCAGCCATGATTAAGCTCGCTGCTGTAGGAATGATAAGTGATGGCGGGAGTGTTTATAACGTGCACGCCTTTGATTTCAACATCAAATGAATTGGTGTGGTCATGGCCTGAGAAAATAGCCTTGACCTCTCCTTTTTCAGCCATAGCGTCAAGCTGACCGTAATTATAATAACCCGGGCAGGGAGGTTCGCTCAGGAAGCCCGTGAAATTCTGGCATTTGGGAACAAACGTATAGTATTTACCGTAAAAAGCCCTGCCGAGTTCGCCCAAATCGACGGGTGAAGGATAATAAAGATAATCATAGACATCGCCGACAACGATATGCTGGAAAGCGACAGCGGGGATATAATTGCCGTTGTCATCCTTATACTGCTCTCTGTTTTCCTTATACCAGTCAATCTGATAGGGTTCAACGCAGCCGTAACCTATATCGTTGCCATCTTCATCATAGACATAATTGCCGGAATCGAACATATAAAGGCCGTATGCCACCTTAGAATCATACTTAGAAGAATAAACGGGCAGGAAATGAGTGCCTGCCTTGGGATGAGGAGCATCGTCATTTACATCGACTTCGTTCGTGCCGAGGAAATATTCGCCGCCGTAGCGGACATATAAATCAAATAGCTCGGGATTGCTCCAGCCCTGCTGATGATCGTGATTGCCGAATACCATAGTGAAATAAGTTCCGGTTTCAAGAAATGGCTTGACAAGCGCTTTGATTTCCTGCTCTTTGGTCTCCTGAGGACCGACAGCGTTATCGCCGCCGAGAACAACAAGATCGGGCTTGTAATCTTCTATTATTCTGTAAATGAAGGAATACATTTCTTCATGGGCAGGAAAAGTATCCTGACAGTCACAGAGATTGATAATTCTGAATTTGCCGTCATCCGCGAACTTCAGCTTTGCAGTTGCACCGGACTCTGCAAATGCGAGGGAGCATGCTCCCACAGTCATAATCACAGCCATAACAATCGATAATAATTTTTTCATTATCTTTACCTCCTGTAATATTATTAAATACTATTACAATATATTTTCAATGTCAAGAATCAGGTCCGTTCTTTCTGAACTTATACCAGGAATTCACAAGGGTTATTAAGCCTGCTTCTTTAAGATCGAAATAAGTAACATTATAATTCGATTTAATGTGTTTACCCGTAATCAGGAATCTCGCCCAATACTGAATATAGGCATCGATTTCTCTGAGGGATTCATCAGTGTTGATAATCGGAAAATACCACCTTGACCAATTAAGATCGTTAACATCGGTTGAATAATAGAGCTTGCGGTTGACCGCTTTGATGAAAGCTCGCATTGCCCTCTCAGGAGAGGCATCTTTTCTTATCTGCCAGCGCTTGATTGAGCGGGCGCGCCGGCGGATTTTTGCTTTGAGCTTCTTTTTTGCAACTTCGGAAACATCAACCTTGCCGTTATGATACTTAAAGCCGAGAAAACTCCATTCCTCGCAGGGTAAAGTAAACTGCTCTTTATCGCGGTTTATTTTGAGTCCTCTTCCGGAAATGAATTCTTTTATTATCGTCGATGCGGATAATACGCTTTCATAATCATCAGCAAACACAATGATATCGTCGCTGTATCTTGCATAGGTAAAGCCCGATTCTTTCATTTTATAATCAAGTGATGAAAGAAATATATTTGCAAGGAAAACTGAAAACGGAGCGCCTGCCATAACGCCTTTTTTCGCCGTAATTATTTGACCGTTTTCGAGGCATTTATCATTAAGCAAGATAATTTCAAAAATGCTGAATACTTCCGGTTCGTCCAATAAGATTTCTTTAAGCTCCGGCAGGAGAAGATTCACATCTATTGAATTGAAATAATCGCTGATATCGGCTTTATAAGCGTATTTCGCATTGAGTCCCGGTATTTTCAAAATTGAATGAACCGCATTTCTGACTCCGTTATTCACTCTGAAAGAGTAGAGATTATCGCAGAATATGCCGTCATACTCACGCATGAGAAGATAAGTAAGCAACTTGAAAACAAAGTTTTCCTCCCGAGGAAAAATGAATACCGCACGTTTTTTTGAACTGCCGGATTTGCCTATAAACTTTCTTTCGGGTAAAAGAATACTGCCGGAGACAATTCTGTCAACAGCATCTATATATTCTTTATCGGAAATGAAATCAAATAAATCCTTTTCTTCAGCGGATGTGATATTACCTTTCAGGACTTTATAATCGTGATAATTCTCCCACGCGCTTTGGGATTTAAGCAAATCTATTAAAGACATAAATCACCAAAAATTAAAAGCAGAGGAAAAAGGCTTTGAAAGCCTGTATCAGGCTTTACCGAACCGCACGCGGACCGCCGCCTGCAAGACGCTGAAAGTAAAGTCCGCGCTGTGTTCTCCGCAGGGCATAATGCATTTCCTCTGCTTTTATATGCAAGCGACAGGCTTATAATGAGTCTGCCGTTTACTTCTTATTTATATATTTGCAACGGCTTTTATTCTGCCGATGACATATTCCGGTTTATTCTCAAATTCCTTAAAGAAGCGAATTGCGGGAAGTCCCTTTTCTTCGCAGGCGTTCATAGTATTTATTACACCGTATAACCTGTATTTATTTTTGCTACAAATTATAAGAGCTAGAACAGGCTTGGAATCCTTGATAAGAACAAGATCGACAGGAACATACTTCTTGCCGGGCTCGGCATTTGCCGCAGAAATATTGACATTCTTTTTGATTTCGATGCCCGGAAGATTCTTATTGATCAGATCTTCAATATACTCAACCGAGTTATTCTTTGAAACATCGCTGCCTACTGCACCCGTAAAAGGAATAATGGGCTCTTTGTGCTTCTTAACAAGGCGCGGAGCATTTGACGATGAAGAATACTCCTCGCCGTTATCCACGGCAACCTGAGCAGGAGAATAAGCCGACTGAGATGAGGCTTCTTTTTTCTTCTCCTCAGCTAATTCTGCCGCTTCCTTGAGCTTCTCTTCGGCAACCTCTGCCGCGTCAAATCTCGCGGACTTAACGGAAAAATTGTTTAATTTGCCGTCGATGGCATTTTCTCCGTCTTCCCATGCCAGAGCGACTACGGATGTAGTTCCT
>JAFZOE010000272.1 GCA_017552845.1 Clostridia bacterium | reverse complement strand
GGCGGCGGCACCAGCGAGGTCGCTGTTATTTCCCTCGGCGGAGTGGTTACCTCAAATTCCTGCAGGATAGCGGGCGACAAGATAGACGAGGCAATCATCTCCTACATCAGGAAGAAATACAATCTTCTGATCGGCGAAAGAACCGCAGAGGATATCAAAATCAAAATCGGCTCCGCTTATCCCTATGAGGGCGAGGGCTCGATGAATATAAAGGGCAGAAACCTTATGGACGGCCTGCCCAAGAATATTGACGTAACAAGTGAGGAAATCAGGGAGGCAATGGCAGAGCCCGTTTCCCAGATTGCTGACCTCATCAAATCAACCCTTGAGAGCACACCTCCCGAGCTTGCCTCCGATATCATCGACAGAGGCATCATGCTCACGGGCGGCGGCGCTCTGATAAAAGGTCTCGATAAATTCATCAAAGAGGAGACCAAAATCCCCGCCGTCGTAGCGGGCAGACCTCTTGACTGCGTCGTTGACGGCACCGGCATCTGCCTTGAGGGTAGGCTTCCGAACGCCTCGGCGGACGGAAAAAAATACATCTGATTTACGGGAGAATAAAGGATGAATCGTTTCTTCAGAAGCTCGGGTTTCAAACTTTTTGCAATCATACTTGCCGCGCTCATCGCGGGAAGTATTATTTCCGTTGCCTCGAGAAGCGGCTCATCGCCCCTGAATAAAGCGGTCAGCGTCGTTTTCGGCCCCGCCGCAAGAGCCGCAAGCTCGCTCTCCTCGAGCTTCAGCAATCTCCCGATTTCCTTCCGCTCCTCGTCTTATTACAAGAAAAAGAACGCCGAGCTTGAGAAGGAGATTGACCGCCTCAGGGAGCAGTTCGTAAACTATGAGGATTTAGTTCATCAGAACGAATTCTATAAAGAATTCCTTGACCTCAAGGAACAGCACAGCGACTATAAATTCACCGAGGCCGCGATAATCGGCTCCGATGCTGCGGACAGATTCGGTTCATTCACCCTCAACAAGGGCTCGGCGAGCGGAATCAAAGTCAACGATCCCGTTATTTACGGCAAATATGTCGTCGGCACCGTCAAGAGCGTAACTCCGACACGCTGCGTCGTGAATACGCTTATGAATCCGAAAGTCAATGTCAGCGCCTATGATGTGCGCACCCGCGAGGTCGGCTATGTAACGACTACTGTCGAATATTCCAAGCAGGGAATGTGCGTCATGCCCGGTCTCTCGCCCACGACGGCGGTCGCCTCGGGCGGAATCATCTGCACTGCGGGCATCAGCGGCGTCTATCCCGCCGACCTTATCATCGGCACCGTTGACGATATAGTTGACGCGACCGTTGATATTTCAGCTTCGGCTGTTATCAAGCCGGGCGTGGATTTCTCGCAGCTCACCGATGTTTTCATTATCACCGAATTTGACGGGCAGGCAAAATAATGGCTTTACAGATTAACCGTAAGAATACGATAATTCGCAGGGCTTGTCTCGCCGCAGCGGTAATCGTCTTCGCCGTGTTGCAGAATACGCCGGGATGGTTTCCGCGGATTGCGGGAGTGCGGGCTCTGATTCTCATCCCGCTTGTGACGGCCATAGCGATGACCGAGCGCGAGAAGGCGGGAATTCTTTACGGCCTGCTTGCGGGCGCGCTCTGGGATACGGTTGCAAGGGGCAACAGCTTCAATGCGATTTTCCTTGTGATTGCGGGTTTCGTCTGCGGCACGCTCATCAACACGGTGATGAGGAATAATTTCGTTACCCATCTGCTGCTCACGGGCGCCGCGCTTGTAATCTACAATCTCGGCTATTGGCTCTGGCACTATGTTTTCGCCGGCCTCGCCGGCAGCTTTTCGGCTCTGATTACTTATTATCTGCCCTGCGCCGTCTATACGGCGGTATTCGCGCCGCCAATCTATTTCGCGGTGTATTGGCTCGGCAGAAAATTCAATGAATAGATAAAGGCAGAGAAATGAAACTTAACATTTCGCGGGGAAGGCAGATTGCGATAGTCTGCATCCTGGTGCTTCTTTTCGGAATACTCGGCGGCGACCTTTTCAAACTGCAGGTCATAGAAACGCAGAAATACAAGGATATTGTATCAAATGTTTCTTCAAGGACCTCGCCGATAAAGGCCGCGCGCGGCGAGATAGTCGACTGCAACGGCAAAAAGCTCGTCTTCAACGAGCAGGGTTATTCGATTATCTTTGACGCGGCGTTTTTCCCCGATTCCGACAACAAGCAGGAGAGGAACAAGATAATAAACAATCTCATCCATCTTTTCACTTCGAATCATCTAGAGTGGAAGGATACGCTTCCTCTTGTCTTCGGCTCAAACGGCAAGATAAAATTCAAGGCCGACAGCGAAGTGCTGATAAAGAAACTCAAGAGCAGGGATATGCTCAATCTCAATGATTACGCCACCGCGCAGGATTGTTTTGACGCGCTTATCGAAAAATACGAGCTCGGCGACTACGGCGAGAAGGATGCGAGAAATATCGCGTCCGTGCTCTATGAAATGGAGCGAACCTATTTCAGTATAAGCGCCCCGTTCACCTTCGCAGATAAAGTGCCCGAGAAGCTTGTGGCCCTGATTAAAGAAAGAAGCGATTTCTTCAAGGGCGTCGACGTTGAGGTTGTCCCTGTCAGGTCATATACCGACGGCACTATTGCCCCGCACATTCTTGGAATGACCGGCCTTATCAATGCCGAGGAATACGCAGAGCTTAAAGACAAGGGCTATACCGACACCGATGAAATCGGCAAGAGCGGAATGGAGCTCGCCGCCGAGGAATACCTCAAAGGTAAAAACGGCGAAAAGACCGTCTATACCGATGCCGACGGCAACCGCACCACCAAGATAACGAAACAGCCCGAGCAGGGTGATACAGTAGTTCTTACCATTGACTCCGGCATGCAGAAAGTGGTTCAGGACGCGCTCGAAAAGGTTGTAATTGAAGAAAACAGCTTCCATACCATCGTCCCGAACGCCGGTGCCTGCGTGGTTCTCAGCTGCAAGGATGCTTCCGTTCTCGCGAGCGCCTCATATCCCACCTATAATATTTCAAATTACGGCGAGCACGCGCAGGAGCTCAACACCGCAAAGGGTTCGCCCCTCTGGAACAGAGCGCTGATGTCAACCTACGCCTGCGGCTCAACCGCGAAGCCCTCTGTCGCCATTGCGGCGCTTGAAGAAAAAATAATCGACGAAGATTTTACCGTTTTCTGCAACGGTTCCTATACATATATGGGCCAGCATTTCAAGTGCGAGCAGGCCCACGAGAATTTATATGTCAATGTCGTTCATGCGATTGATGAATCCTGCAACACCTTCTTCCTGAAGGTCGGCGATATGCTCGGCATTGATAAGATGAATGAATACCGCACCCTTCTCGGCCTCGGAGCAAAGACCGGCGTAGAGCTCAATGAGGCGGTCGGCGTGCTTGACAGCCCGGAATACCGCGCCTCGATAAATCAGACATGGCTGCCGGGCTATACCGTCCAGTCGGCCATCGGTCAGGCGGGCAACCTCTGGACTCCGATTCAGCTCGCGAATTATGTCAATACAATCGCAAACGGCGGAGTGCGCTACAGAGCACATCTCATCAAGAGCATAAAGAGCTTTGATTACAGCGAGACCAAGCTCGACAACGGCCCCGAGGTTGTCGTCCAGACAGGTATTTCAAAAGAGACAATCGATATAGTCAAGCGCGGTATGCTCGAAGTCGGAACTACCGGCTACTGCGCCCAGTATTTCTGGCATCTGCCGGTAAAAGTTGCCTGTAAAACGGGTACCAGCCAGGAAATCAGGCGGACCGGAAACGGTTATTCCACCAAGATAAACAACGGTTTCCTTATTGCCTTCGCGCCCTATGACAATCCGCAGATAGCGGTAGCGGTCGTCGGCGAAGGCCTCGTTTCGGGTAAATATCTTTCACCCGTTGTTTCCGCCGCGATAGAATACTGGCTCGGCGCATCCGATTCCGCCGAAGGACTCGGCGCGGAGGAAGTCCTGATTCCGTAAGATTAACAGCAGATAATATTTGAAAGGAGTGAGCTTATGACGCGAATCTACGCGGTCGCCTCGGGCAAGGGCGGCGTCGGAAAATCCACCTTCACGGCGGGCATATCAAAGGCGCTCTCGGCGCTCGGCAAAAAGGTGCTGGCGATTGACTGCGATATCGGTCTGCGCTCGCTCGATCTTCTTCTCGGCTGCGATGAACAGGTGGTTTTCGACTGGGGAGACTGCATTCTCTCCCGTTGCGCTCCCGAAAGAGCGGTCATTACGGGCGATATTGATTTCATCGCCGCTCCGAGAAAATATGACGATGCTTTTTCAGGTAGTGCCCTGCGCGATACACTCGGCGAAATCTTTTCAAAGTATGATTATGTATTTATTGATGCTCCCGCGGGGGTCGGCGAAGGCTTTGAAATCGCGGTGAGCGCCGCCGATAAACTCATAGCGGTCACGACTGCGGACAGCATCTGTGTCAGAAGCTGCGCCGCCGCCTGCATTGAGGCGGAGCGCCTCGGAGTTGCCGAGAGAAAGCTTGTTATAAATATGTTTGAGGTGAGGCCGGCAGTGCGCCGCAAGCTCCTCAATCTTGACGAATGCATAGATGAGACCTGCACGCCCCTTCTCGGCGTGGTCCCGATTGACAGAGTGCTCGCCTACGCCTCTGTTACGGGCATTTATCCCGATGAATTCTCGCCTTCGGTTCAGGCGTTTCAGAGAATTGCGAAACGGCTGACCGGCGAAAAGGTCGAACTTATCTGCGAATAGGTGATAATATGAATGACACCACCGTTGCCGCCATATCAACTCCTAATGCGCCCGGCGGCATAGGAATAATAAGAATATCGGGTCCCGATGCCCTGAAAATTGCCGCGAAGGTTTTCAAGCCGATGAACAGCGCAGACATTGCGCAGAGCAAGGGATACCGCGCGTATTTCGGCTCTGCGGAGTATAAGAATGAAAAAATCGACGAGGCGGTCTGCCTCGTTTACCGCGCGCCTCACAGCTACACCGGCGAGGATACTGCGGAAATCAACTGCCACGGCGGCCTTTATATCACGAAGCAGGTGCTCAGAGCCGTGCTTGAAGCGGGTGCCGAGCCCGCAGGCCCCGGCGAATTCACAAAGCGCGCTTTTCTCAACGGCAAAAAGGATCTCGCCGCCGCCGAGAGCGTCATGGCTCTCATAAGCGCCTCGGGCAAACAGGCGGCTGTTGCCGCGCTGAATACTCTCGAGGGCAATCTCAGCGCAAAAATCAAGGAATGCTGTGAAAAGATAACCGGCGTATGCGCTTCTCTTGCCGCCTGGGTGGATTATCCCGATGAGGATATCGAAGAGATAAGCATGGCTGAAATTGAAAGTGTTTTCGAATCCGTCAAAGCCGAGCTTGAGTCAATTATAAAGAATTATGATTCGGGCAGGGCGGTTACCGAGGGAGTCGATACCGTAATCGTCGGCAAGCCCAATGTCGGCAAATCCGCGATTATGAATCTTCTCAGCGGTTTCAGCCGCTCGATAGTCACCGATATAGCCGGCACGACCCGCGATGTTGTTGAAGAAAAAATAATGCTCGGCGATATTATTCTGAAGATTGCAGATACCGCGGGAATTCATGAGACCGATAATCCCGTTGAAAATATAGGCGTTGACCTTGCAAAAAAGCGTCTCGAAAGAGCTCAGCTGATTCTCGCTGTTTTTGATTCGGGCGATGAAATCAACGCCGAGGATATTTCGATTATAGAGGAATGCAGGGGCAGAAAAGCGATTGCCCTGCTTAATAAAACCGACCTGCCCCGCGTTGCGGACAGAGAGATTATCGACAGAAATTTTGACAGAGTCGTTGAAATTTCGGCTCTGACCGGTGAGGGAGCCGGCGAACTCGAAAAGGCCGTCTGCGAAGTGCTGAGCGCCGGCGATTTCGATACAAATGCCGCCTGCCTTACCGGCGAGAGACAGCGCGCCTGCTGTCTTAAAGCGGCGAATCATCTCGAAGAGGGGCTGAGTGCCCTGCGCTCTGGAGTCACGCTCGACGCCGTCAATGTCTGCGCCGACTGCGCTGTTGACGCTCTGCTTGAACTTACGGGCGAAAAGGCAACTTCCGCCGTCGTGGATGAAGTATTCTCAAGATTCTGTGTAGGAAAGTAAGAGGTGAATGAATATGAAAAACATCATAAAAATCATTTCCCTGCTTCTCGCCGTCAGTATTGTTTTTGCTCTTGCCGCCTGCGGCAAAAAAGCTCCGGAAGGCGATCCGGATGAGAGAGAAAACAAGACCAAGGTCGCCGCGGTCAAAGACGAAACAGGCTTCGGCGCGTTCAAAATCATGACGGACAGAAGCTACGCCTACGATATGAAATACTATGATACCGTGGATGAGGTTGCCGGTCTGATAAAGGACGGAAGCGTTGATATTGCGGTTCTCCCGCTCGATACGGCCGCGAAGATCTATAATGAAACGAACGGAGCGGTTCAGATGCTCTGCACTGCCGCGACGGGTGCAATTCAGGTGCTCGCCATGAAAGAGGACGAGGATGAGTCAACGACCGCGGCCGAATCTAAGGAAGGCGAAGAGAAGGAAACCACCGCCCCGCCCGTGGATTTTGAAATCATAAATGTTGAGAGCATTGAGGATTTCAGGGGCAGAACGGTCTGGATGAACGGCACCGATTCGCTCGCTAAATGCCTTATTGATACGCTCATCAAAAAGAGCGGGGTCGGCAAGGATATTGAATTGAAGACTGTCGATTCGGATGATGAAATAATTGAGAAGGCGACGACCGACCGCAGAGATATCTATATTCTCCCGGTTATTTCGGCGGCAAAGGTCGTCAGCGGCGAGAATGTTCCCAAGCAGGCTTTTTCGCTCAATAAGGTGTGGAAACAGCTGTTTGATACCCCTCCCGTTACCGCCTGCGTGGTCGCGAGGAAGGATTATGTTGAGGCAAATCCCGATATCATAAGCGAATTCCTGATTTTCTGCGAGGTTTCACTCAATTACACTGCGACCAGCGAAACTCTCGGCAAGCCGCTTGTCGAAGCCGGTCTGTTTGATGATTTTACCGTGGCGGCGAATACCGTTTCGGGCTGTAACTACGAATACCTCGAAGGCGAGGATGCGAAAGAGGCGGCTCAGGCAACGCTTGAGATTCTCTTCAAAACATATCCCGACCTTATGGGAGGCAAAATCCCCGGCGCTGATTTTTACTATATTGCCACTTGATTTTATAAAAATATTATCATATAATATTTAAGGTTAAAGCCAAACACATTTCAGGAGGAATTTTCAATGAAAAAATTAATCGCACTTCTTGCAGCCCTCGCTCTTGTTATTTCACTCGCAGCCTGCGGCGCAAAGACACCCGATGAAACTACCACCACAGAGCCCGAAGTTACCGAAGAAATCACTGAGGCTCCCACCGATGAAGTAACCGAAGCCCCCACAGGCGAAGACGAATCCACCGAGGCTCCCGAAGAGAGCACCGAAGCTCCCGAGGAAAGCAAGGAAGACGTTTCCGAGGCCGAATCCGAGTCTGAGACAGAAGAGACCACCGAAGAAGCGAAGAAGGCTCCCCAGACCAAGGAAGAAATCGTTGCTTACTTCAACGAGGCATCCAATAAGATTAAGACCGATGCAAAATCCGCAACAAGGAACTCTTCCAAAATCAGCCTTGCCGGTGCCACTCAGCTTCCCGGTTGGGTAAATACCGTTGCAAGAGTTGTCGGCGGTGCCGATAAGTTTATTGATGATCAGCTTGCTAAGAACAGCAAGGGTTCCGAAACATTTACCGGCGCTGCGATCAAGAATACTTATCCCGTTGAAAATGAAAGCTATGCTTCCAAGCTCACCGCAACCGATGTCAAGAGCGCTACCTGCACAGAGAAGGATGGTAAATATACAATCACTATCGTAACCGTAGCCGATCCGACTTCGCAGAACGTAACACATGGTTCCGGCCATGCTCCCAAGGCTTTCAACGTTCCTCTTCCCGCAACTATCAATGAAAACGTTCCCAGCTTTGCAAAGAATATGATCGGCGGAACTGCCGCTATGGAATAT
>JAFZOE010000271.1 GCA_017552845.1 Clostridia bacterium | reverse complement strand
GGGAATTGCAAAGACAATACCGTTTATATGCGCGCGGTTGCTGTTATCGTGCCGCTTTATCGCACTTACGGCGATTATGAAAAGGCGATTTCATACGCAAATCGTATGCCTGACCTTCAGAAATGCCGTGAGTATCTTCTGACAGAGGCAACCGACGGAAAGCTTAATACGCGCTATACGGGAGAATTCCTTTTACACGCCGCGCGGGAATTTTCGGAACAGCTTATATACAATCTTGTTTCCAACCGCAATAATTATGAAAGCGATGTGCCGATTAAAAAGGTCAAAGGCGCAATCGGGGTGTTCGACCTTATTTGCGATGACGGTAATTACGGAATATATAACGACATTCTGATAAAAATGTATCTGTATCTTTCAAGGCTTCAGTGGGAGCGCGGTTATCACGACGAGGCATTCGTGTCACTTGACAAAGCCCTTTATCACGCAAAAGAACTAGAAAAAGTCGTCTCGCAATCCGAGCACTGTTACACGGCTCCGCTGGTTGCCTTTGTCAAAGACAAGTTCGACACCCCGGTGGAGGCTGAACCCGGATTCATATCAAGACAGATTCCGGACGATTGGCCTTTCTGGCACAATCCGGATTACAGCGAAGTCGAAAAGGAGATAAAAGCCGATCCGCGCTGGGAAGAATGGGTCAGAAGAACAGAAGAATAACCAATCGGGTTTTATGCACCCCGAAGTGCATTGGTATTCAAATTTTTAGTATATTCCAGAAAATATCCCGCAGCAGATTGCTCTGCTGCGGGATTTGATTTTGCTTTGTATCCGATATTATTCTGCGTCGGCTGCGGGAGCGTAGAGATCCTTGAGTCTGAGCAGGTGAGCGTATCTCTCGACGGAGGTCTTTTCGGCTCTGTCGAAGAGAGCTTCGGCTCTGTCGGGGAATGCGCGGGTAAGTGAGGAGTAACGCGCCTCGCCCATGATGAAGTCTCTGTAGCTCTCGGTTGCGGGCTTGGAATCGATAGTGAACGGATTCTTGCCTTCAGCCTTGAGTGCGGGATTGTATCTGAAGAGGTTCCAGTAACCGCAGTCAACAGCCTTCTTCATCTCTGCCTGGCAGTTGGTCATGCCGCCCTTGATGGAGTGCATCTCGCAGGGTGCGTAGGCGATGATGATTGACGGGCCGTGATATGCTTCGGCTTCGTTGAGGGCCTTGATGGTCTGGTTGTTGTCAGCGCCCATGGCGATCTGAGCAACATAGACATAGCCGTAGCTCATGGCGATCTCAGCCAGGCTCTTCTTCTTGGTCTCCTTGCCGGCCGCGGCGAACTGTGCCACCTGGCCGATGTTGGAAGCCTTGGAAGCCTGTCCGCCGGTGTTGGAGTAAACCTCGGTATCGAATACCATGATATTGACATCTTCGCCGGAAGCGAGAACATGGTCAACGCCGCCGAAGCCGATATCGTATGCCCAGCCGTCACCGCCGAAGATCCATACGGACTTCTTGGCAAGGTATTCCTTGTTGGCAACGATTGCCTTGCAGTTTTCGCAGTCTCTGTCCTTGATAGCTGCAACAAGAGCTTCTGCCGCTGCGGCATTTGCCTTGCCGTCATCAAGAGTATCAAGATATGCCTGAGCTGCCACCTTGGCTTCCTCGGGAGCATTCTCGCTCTCTGCGATATGCTTTACTCTCTCGATGAGGGAGTTGCGGACTGCCTTCTGGCCGAGATACATGCCGTAGCCGTGCTCTGCGTTATCTTCAAAGAGGGAGTTGGCCCATGCGGGACCGTAGCCCTTCTTGTCAACGGTGTAGGGAGATGTTGCCGCGGGACCGCCCCAGATTGATGAACAGCCGGTCGCGTTGGAGATATACATTCTGTCGCCGAAGAGCTGGGTGATAAGGCGGGCATAGGAGGTCTCGGCGCAGCCTGCGCAGGAGCCTGAGAACTCAAGCAGCGGAGTCTTATACTGGCTGCCGATTACGGTGCTGTCAGCAAGATCTTCCTTGACGGTGACATTAGCAACCATGTAATCAAATACGGGCTGCATAGCATCCTGGCTCTCTCTGGAGACCATCTTGAGCGAATTGGTCGGGCAGACACCGATACATACGCCGCATCCCATACAATCGAGCGGAGAAACAGCAAGTGAATACTGATAGGAATCCTTGCCCTTGCCCTTCTTGGGAACGATGATTGCGTTTTCGGGAGCAGCTGCCGCTTCCTCAGCGGTGAGAGCGTAAGGTCTGATGGTAGCGTGCGGGCAGACATAAGCGCACTTGTTACACTGAGCGCAGGTCTCGCCGTTCCAGGCAGGAACCATAACCGCAACGCCGCGCTTCTCATAAGCTGCAGCGCCCTGCTCGAAGGTGCCGTCCACGTGATCCATGAACGCGGATACGGGAAGAGCGTCGCCGTTCATGGCGCCTACGGGCTTCATGATGGAGTCAACCTGCTTGACGAGCTTCGCGGGGCCGCTTTCTGCAACTGTTTCAGCGGTATCAACTGCGTTTGCCCAGTCGGCGGGAACTTCAATCTTCTTATATGCGGTAGCGCCGGCATCGATTGCCTTCTCGTTCATCTGGACAATCTCGATGCCCTTCTTCATGAACTTCT
>JAFZOE010000270.1 GCA_017552845.1 Clostridia bacterium | reverse complement strand
TAGGATACGCCGTAGAGAACATCGATGATTCTCTGGGCTTCATCATTCGGGCAGGATTCAAGATTGAGAACGACGATTCTCATCTGCTTGAGAACATCGGCAACCTTGTTGACATCTGCGAATCTGTCTATCTTCTGGAACACAACTCTGGGCTTCGCGGTTGTTGCCGGCTTGCCGGAATTGATATTCACTACATTTGAGTTTCTGTCTTTTGCGCGGGTGAAAGCGGATCTCTGAGGTCTGGCCTCAGTCTGCTCCTCGGGTTCCGGATCGGGCATGTCGGGGGCAAAATCGAAGCCCTCATCAATCATTTCCGGCTCTTCCTCGGTTACGTTAATCCAGCTTTGGATTTTGTCTTTAAAGCTCATTGATATATCCTCCTTAATATCAGACCGCCCGGGGCGATTGTCTAACAAAAATTATTCAGTGTTTGTCGGAGTAGATTCTCGGGCCGAATATGGCCGAGCCGACTCTGACAAGATTGGCGCCCGCGAGAATTGCGGTCTCATAATCACCGCTCATTCCCATGGACAGAATTTCCATATCTATATTATCTATTTTTTTATTGCAAATGTCAATATAAAGCTTATGCATATTTTCAAAAATATCAAATAATTTTTTATTGTCGTCGCAGATGGGTGCGACACACATAAGCCCCTTTACCCTGATACCGCTTATTCCCGCTATCTCGGCCGCCCTCTCGGGAACCTCGGAAATATCGAAACCGAATTTGCTCCATTCGCAGCCGATATTGACCTCGAGCAGAACCTTCTGGGTAATTCCGCTGTTTACGGCATGCTTCGCGATTTCTTTCGCAATAGACACTGTGTCGACCGACTGAATCACATCGACAGCGCCGACAATTTTCTTCGCCTTGTTTGACTGCAGGTGGCCGATAAGATGCGCCTTGCAGTTCGTCATATCGAGTTCGTCAATCTTGGACTGAAACTCCTGGACTCTGTTTTCGCCGATAAGATCCACGCCCTGAGAAATCGCATAATTGATTCTTGCGGGCTCGATGGTCTTTGTAACCGCCATCAGCCTGACTTCGTCTTCGCCTCTGCCGGAAGCGAGCGCCGCCTTTGAAACTCTTTCGCGGATGACTTTGAGATTCTCGGTGATATTCTCAAACGCCGGATCAATCAATGACTTTTCCATTGGCGAGCTCCTTTCCCGAAATGACGATTTCATCATACTGCGCAAGCCAGCCCGGTGTGCCGCTCTTATCCTGCGCAATCACGAAATTCTCATCGGAGTATATTTCTTCAATGCGGTTGAATTTGATGAGGTTGCCCTCCTTGATATATACTCCCGCTTCGTTTTTATCGTTGAATCTGACCGCATCCTTGCGGATTTTGATGCCGGTATATTCGCGGAGAATGATTTTGCCCGATGCCTTGCGGAGACCCGAGAGCTCCTCGTTCATATCGGAGCATTTGAATACCGCGAGGCACTTGCCTTTATCGAGCAGTTCTTTGGAATAGAGCCTTGCGGGAACCGTTTCGCGGTCGCTGTCGCCGAGCATGAGCTGAAGACGTTTGCCGACCTCGATACCCGTGAGGCTTTCGGAAGAGACGATGCAGGCGGCATACCATTCAAATCCGTTTATGACCTTGCCTATGGCGTTTTTGGGAATCTTTCCCTTCTCCGCTTTAAGAGCTTTTTCGAGAGCGTCCGCCGTGATTTCATCTATCTTGTCGGCGGTCAGCGTGCTCTCAAAACCGTCCGGTCTGCTGACATAGTAGCCGGCAACATCGGTTGTGATAATTCCGGCCGGCTTGACGGCCGTCAGCTTTGCAATCTGCTTTTCGAGCTTTTCAATCTGAGCGGAGCAATCGACATCATAGCCGAGCGAAATGTTCTTTCTCGAAAAATTTTCGCTGAATGTCAGTTCGTCCGAAGAAAGATTGAGATAATCGTTATAATATACCGCATCGAGCATTGAGAAGAAATTGCGGTCGATTTCGCCGTTGAGTTTGCCGAGATCGAGGTTCGCGAGCCTGACCTGGCCTTCGATCTTCTTATATGTCTCGAGCTTCTTTTTCAGCGAAAGGGCACTTGAATAATTCTCGGCATCCTTTTCGTTTTTGAATATCGCGGCGATTTCACTGCCGCCGGCGACCTTTCCGCCGTTCTGCGCGAGCGAAACGACAACGCCCGATGAATCGGAAGTGATTATCTGCTCTTCGCGGATAATGAACATATCTGCGTCGACAGTTGCCGAGACCGTCTGCACATAGGCGGTCGAGGTCTTGTAATTATTGCCGGAATTGCGCCAGACATTTATCGCGAAATATCCGAGAAAAATAACCACCGCGGCGCCCGCGAGAATTCTTATTAACTTTTCGGGCTTCATCGCTCACGCTCCTTTCTTATGTAATCCTCCGCCGCTTTTATGAGTTCACCGGCGGAACCGTAATCGTCAATGTATAAAAAATGTATTCTTTCATCGCGTCTGAACCAGGTGAGCTGCCTCTTGGCATAGCGTCTGGTCTGCATCTTGAGAGTTTCAACGCATTCTTCAAGCCCCGCTTTGCCGTCGATAAAAGGCTTTAGTTCCTTGCAGCCGATTGCCTGCACCGCAGTTCCGGAAGGTTTGCTCTCAAAGAATTTCTCCGCCTCTTCGACGAGCCCGTTTTCGAGCATCATATCTACTCTGCGGTTGATTCTCTCATAGAGGAATTCCCTGTTTCTCGCGTCGAGGCCTATGGCAATAAGCTTATAAGGTGACGGCTCAAGACGGGATAATCTCTCCTGCTCGGTCTTGGTCCTGCCCGTGGCATGATAGATTTCGAGGGCGCGGATGATTCTGCCGAGATTATTCTCATGAAAACCAGCGGCCGCCTCGGGATCGATTGCGGCAAGCTCATAGAGCAGAACTTTCGCGCCTTCAGCTTCGGAGCGCTTTTTGAGGGCTTCGCGGTATTCAAAATCGGTATCCTCTTCAATGAAGCTGACATTGTCAACCAGCGAGGAATAGTAGAGGCCTGTTCCGCCGACGAGCACGGGAAGCCTGCCGCGGGACTGAATATCCGCAATCGCCGCTCTCGCCAGATCGCAGTATTCGGCAACGCTGAATTTTTTATCCGAATCAGCAAAACCGATAAGGTGATGGGGAACGCCGCGCATTTCCTCTTCGGTCGGCTTGGCG
>JAFZOE010000269.1 GCA_017552845.1 Clostridia bacterium | reverse complement strand
GATCTTTCTTAGCCCCGATTTTCAATTCATATGTTGAGAACAGCACCGTACCTTTTTCAAGCAATCCATCTCTGACTTTGATATTCCTTTCTATCATCGAAGCGTTCGGAGATTTCTTATAGATATGACAGCAATTTCGATGTGCTGGGCGCCGTGGTGCTCGGCCTTGCGACTGCCGTCGGCGGCGGAATTCTCAGGGATATCATCCTCGGCTATCTTCCGCCTGCCGCCTTCCGCGTTCCCGTGTTTTCGATTATTGCAATCATTACCTCTCTTCTCGCTTTCATAATTGCCTACTTTGTCGGCAAAAAAATCAAAGAGAATTTTGAGCCCTGGGCTCAGATAATCAATATATTCGATTCAATCGGTCTCGCCGCCTTTACGATTGCGGGAATCAACGCCGCCCACGCCTGCGGATTCGCGGAGAATTCCTTCCTTTCGATATTCGTCGGTGTTCTCACCGCCGTCGGCGGGGGAGTGCTCAGGGATATTATGGCGGGCGTTGTGCCGGGAATCCTCAAAAAGCGCGTTTATGCCATAGCCGCTCTTGCGGGCGCCTGCATTTATCAGGGGCTCATGGAGCTGACTTCGCTTAAGAATCAATATGCCGTTATCATCAGTATCGGCGCGATTTTCATTATCCGCATTCTCGCAACCCTGTTTAACTGGAATCTTCCTTCGGTCAAAAGCAACGAAGAATAATACAGGAGTGATTTTATGAAATTCAAAAGAATTCTCTGCGTGCTTCTCACCGTTCTGCTTGCTCTGTGCTGTCTGCCCGTATCGGCAGACGAGGCTCCCGCCCATGAATGGGAGCATGAGCTCAAGACTCACTGCGGCGGCGACTGTGAGTATTCGCCCGTAATCATCGTGCCCGGTATCATGCAGTCCCAGACCTATGTTCAGGATTCCGACGGCAACGATCTGATGACGAGCGACGGCTTCCCGATAGTCGAAGGTATGGATATGAGCTTCATGTTTGATACCGTAAAGGTCAAGCAGGAGATCAAAGACGCCGTGCCCTCGATTCTCAAATCGATAGCGCTCAGGGACCGCGACGGCCTGTTTGATATTCTCATTGATATTTTTGACAAGAGCTTCAAGGACCATTATTTCAATCCCGACGGCACACGTGTCAACGGCGTTGCAGTGGATGAATACTGGTATTCCCTTGAGGAGTGCAAGAATGTTCCCGACCGCTCCTACGGCTACGCCAAGGGCTACGGAACAGACGACGACGGCAACACCCTGCCGACCACCAAGTATAAGAATCAGTATGATTTCATTGAGAGGCAGGTCAATATCTCCGCCTTCTGCGAAAAGGCGGGCTACGACCACGCGTATTATTATTCCTACGCCTCCTTCGGCAACATCCTCGAAACGGCCGAAGGCCTCAATGAATATATAGAAATGGTGAAAACCCAGACCGGCCACGACAAGGTCAGCTTGGTTTTCATCAGCCTCGGCGGAACAATTGCGAACACCTGGCTCGCCGATTACATCAATCCCGATGAGATTGACAGAATTGTTCTCGCCGCAGCCGCGACCGACGGCTCTTATCTTCTCAG
This sequence comes from Clostridia bacterium, assembly GCA_017552845.1. Taxonomy (GTDB): domain Bacteria; phylum Bacillota; class Clostridia; order Oscillospirales; family Acutalibacteraceae; genus CAG-177. Next base: position 3,205 of record JAFZOE010000269.1, on the reverse strand, counting down.
CGATCTCATGGATGACCGCAGCACTCTCGGCGACGGTCAGGTCCTCTACAACGACCTTATTCCCAATATTGTGAATCTCGCAGCCGAGGAATATATGTCCCTCGCATATCTCGGCAACACTCTCGCGAGAGCCATTCCCCAGGAGGTATTCAGCGATTTCCTTGAGGAGGCGCTTGCCAGAGCGATAAACGAAGTCCTCGCAAAGCTCATGCGAAATTGTCAGTCCATGTGGGCGCTCGTGCCCTCGGCTGAGTATCCCGCGATGGCTCAGAAATATATTTCGGATGCGGAGCACGCGAAGCTCAGGGAACAGACCGACAGATACTATAATATCCAGCTCGGCGCAAAGGAGAGAATCCGCTCTCTCAACGAGCAGGGCGTCGATATCTTCTGCGTGACCGGCTACAATCTCGAACTGCCCGCTGCGGTTGAGCATTTCAGACTGAGTTCCGATGAAATAATTCAGGCGGCATCGACCTCGGTCGGAGCGACCTTCGCCGAAAAGGGAAAGCCGTTTGACAGCAGCTATACCCCCGCAATTGACGAATCATATATCGATCCGGACCGCCTTGTTGACGTAGGCACCTGCGCTCTGCCCGACAAGACCTTCTTTGTCAAGAATCAGAGCCACCTCAAGCTCCAGAGCGCCGTCAATGACGTAATCGGACTGTGCGTCGCCCTTCTCACCGATAAATCCATCAAGGATGCGAGAAACGAAAACGGCGGTTACGCGCAGTTCAATGAATACAGAAATCTCGCTCAGGTCGAGAGCCTTATCCGCCGTTATGACGAAAATGAATTTGCCGGCAAAGACGCCGCTGTCGACGCGGCCTATGCCGAGGCGAAGGCACTGCTTGCAAAGCGCACCTGGTCGCAGAGCGAGACCGATGAGGTCGAGCAGAAGCTCTATACCGCCATGGAGAAGGCGAAGATGCTCGATAAAAACGCCGACAGTTCATTTGTCAAATATAAGCTTCTGCCGATTCTCGAAAATATAATGAAATGGATAAGCGATCTTTTCGGCAGAGTATTCGGCGGCAATGACTACTGGCTGTTCTTTATTCCGCTGATTTAAGCGGTTAAAAGATATTCAAGGAGGAGATATTTATGTCTGAACTTCAGCAGAGAAAAATGCCAAAATTCTATGCAATAATGTGGCTCGTCATAACCGCGGCCTACGGCGCATGGATGACCTTCTATATGAAGGATATCATTCTCTTTCACTATGAGAAGGAGGCCGCCCGCCAGATAAGCGGTTACTATCCTTATTATACGCAGCCCGATATTACCGGTATGATCGGCAAGCACTGGCTCTTCCCCGTCTGGGTTATCATATCCTGCGTCTGCATGCTGCTCTTCATCTTCTATATTTCAAAGATTCTCTACGCGCAGTCGCTCGGCAAGGGCATCACCGTTGCCTGCCTTATCATGCTTATTTTCGGATGCCTCTATATCAACTGGTATGGCTTTTTTGACGTAACGATAGTCAAGGACGGCGTTGTGACTCAGGCAACCTTCCACGATAAGCTGACCTTTATCACCGCGAGCATGACCGGCCTCGAATATCCCTGGCATTTCAGGGGATGGGCGGTATTCGCATCGGCTTCAATCTTCATGAATACGATGTATACATACCGCAAATTTGACTATAACAACAAAGTCGGCGTCATCCTCGGCTCGCTCGGTTCTCTCGGTATTTTCATTACGGTCAACTGCCCGTCCTACGGTGTTGAAAAAGACTTTACCGTCATGCGCTGCCTCGGCCACTGGCTCGGCGCTGTCGTATTCGCAGCATTCTGCTCGATGCCGCTCGTGTTTTTCCTTTTCAGCAAGGCTGTCAGGGAGAAGGGGAAGTTCCTCGGCGCGCTGATAGCTTTCGGGCTCGTTCTCGTCGCGCTTGCCGTGCTTACGGTTGCCGGCTTCAAGAGCGCAGTTATCGAGAATATCCCGATGACCGCCGCATACATCCTGCTCTTTATTCTCAACTTCACCGGTTTCTTTGTCAAAAAGGAAGCAAAAGCGTAAATCAGATAATTCCTTTCGCCCTGTTGAACAAAAACAGGGCGATTTTTTGTGCAAAAAGTAGATTTACGTTTATTTTTGGACTTGAGTATAAAAAACGCTTTACAATTCAGAACAGCTTTGCTATAATGTTGCTATAATAAGAAAGGAACGGCATGAGCCGGAAGATATATGGAAAAGACCAGACAGTCAAGAAAGCGCGAAGCCACGCACCGCGCGCTCAAGCACAGCGCCAAGATGCTCTTTGAGGAGCACGGCGTAGGCAATGTGACGATTGAAGAAATCGCCGAGGGAGCAGATGTTTCCCGCTCCACTTTCTTCACCCATTTTGATTCTCTCGATGACCTGCTCTCGCAGATTGCAAACGAGGAGATAGACGATATCATCAACGCCTCGCGCACCGAAAACGGCACAGATATCGACGCTCTCTTCACCCAGCTCACCGAGGATACCTGCAAATATCCCTATGTCATGGGTCAGCTTCTTATGAAGAATCTTATGTTCGCCGGCGACAGCAGCGTCTCCGATGTTCTCGCCCTGATTGCCGCGGAAATCGGCAAGGGCGGCTATGAGAAGCTTCTCACCGCCTTCAGCGAGAAGGATATAGCATCGCTTATTTTGGGAGCTTATTTCGGCCTCATATTCCAGAAATTCGCCGATAAGGAGAGTTTCAACGAACCGGCCGAAATTATTGATAAAATCCGTCAGTTTATTAAAATTATAAGTTATCAGGAGGAAACAATCAATGAGTAACGGTTACGCAATCGAAAACTGGTCACCCGCACAGCCTATCTACAACAAGCTTCATTATCTCACCTCTCAGCCCATTTACTGCGTAAATGACGAAGAGCTCGAAAAGGATCTCGCCTATTTCGAGACCAAGTGCGCAAAGTCAAAGGAAATCACCACCGAGGCAAAGAAATACATCCCCGGCGGCGTTCAGCACAACCTTGCGTTCAACTATCCGTTCCCCATCTGCATCACCAAGGCAGAGGGCGCATATCTCTATGATATCGACGGCAACAAGTATTTTGACTTCCTTCAGGCGGGCGGCCCGACCATCCTCGGCAGCAACTACGGCCCCGTTCGCGAGAAGGCAATTCAGCTTATAAATGAATGCGGCCCCGTTACCGGTCTTTTCCACGAGGCGGAGCTTCTCCTTGCAAAAGAAATCAATAAGCAT
>JAFZOE010000268.1 GCA_017552845.1 Clostridia bacterium | reverse complement strand
CTGCTGCGGCTATACCCTTCGTGTCGACCCCGCGCTCTGGATGAGGGGAAAGAAATTTGAGATTTTCGCAAAGATACCGGAATACCCGTCGGAATAAGAGGTGAACCCATGTCAATAATAGAATCAAAATTCACGAGAGACGACATTGACAGTTTCTCAGAGCAAATAAGAAAGAACTACTATATAAACCCCGCCGCCTTCGCGAATTTCAACGTCAAGCGCGGTCTGCGAAACGCGGACGGAACGGGCGTCATGGCGGGCGTCACAAGAGTCTGCTCGGTCGAGGGCTATTATATAGTTGACGGCGAGAAGGCCCCGAGAGAAGGCCATCTGACCTATCGCGGAGTCGAGCTCAACGAAATAGTTGAAGCGTGCATCAAAGAGAACCGCTTCGGCTTCGAGGAGGTCGCATGGCTGCTGCTTTTCGGCAAGCTCCCGACCAAAGCTCAGCTTGATTTCTTCAATGTCACGCTTGCGGACTGCCGCAATCTGCCCGAGGATTTCATCGAGGATATGATAATGAAGGCGCCGTCAAACGATGTCATGAATAAAATGGCGAGAAGCGTGCTCGCGCTCTACTCGTTTGATGAGAATCCCGACAGCACCGACCTTGACAACGTCATCAGACAGTGCACGAATATCATCGCCCAGCTGCCCGCGATTATGGCTTACGCCTATCAGGTCAAGCGCAGGCATTACTACCACAAGAGCATGTATATTCATCCGCTCAAGCCCGATTTCACGACCGCCCAGACTATTCTGCGCTCGATAAGGCCGAATAAGCAGTTTACCGACGAAGAGGCGAAGCTGCTCGATATATGCCTTATCTGCCACGCGGAGCACGGCGGCGGTAACAACTCCACCTTCATCACCCGCGCGCTCTCCTCGAGCGGCACCGATACCTATTCCGCGATTGCGGGCGGTATAGGCGCTCTCAAAGGTCCGAAGCACGGCGGCGCGAATCTGAAGGTTGCCGAGATGGTCGATTTCATAAAGCAGGATGTTGCAGACATCCACGATGAGGGAGCCGTAGCCGACGAGCTCGTGAAGATTCTCTCAAAAGAAGCCGGCGACGGCAGCGGACTTATCTACGGTATGGGCCACGCGGTCTACACCCTCTCCGACCCGAGAGCGAAGATTCTCAAGGCAAAGGCCGAGGAATTCGCTATGGGCACCGAATTTGAGGATGATTTCCTCCTGCTGAATACGATAGAAAAGCTCACACCGAGAATCATCGCCGAAAAGAAGGGTATCGACAAGGCCATCTGCGCGAATGTCGACCTCTATTCAGGCCTTATCTACAAGATTCTCAAGGTCCCGACCGATTTATATACTCCGATATTCACGGTCGCAAGAAGCGCGGGCTGGTCCGCCCACAGGATTGAGGAAATTCTGACCGGCGGCAGGATTATGAGGCCTGCATATAAAAACGTCAATTCCAAGAATAAATATATCCCGATTTCCGAGAGATAAGAGGCAGTTTCATTATGGTTAAAAAATTTCGTCCCGTTTTCACAAATGAGGCAATTGTGCTCGCCGCGGCTCTGCTCATCACCCTGCCGCTGCGCACTCTTCAGCATCTGACAAATATGGAGCAGGGCACGGGCTTCTACACCAAGATTGACTGGAACATCATAGTTTACGGCATCGTGCTCGCCGCGGCAATGGGATATTTCATATTCTCCGCCGTAAAAAAGAGAAAGAAAGTTCTGCTCGAGACAGCGCCTGTCAAACTTCCGGGCTGCGGAGTGCTCTCATTCCTCGCGGCTTTCGCCGTCGCCTACGGAGCATATTATGATTATAAGCTCTCCAAGGTTGATGTTTCACTCTATACCGTTTCGTCAACTGCGACCAGCGCCATAAACGGCTCGCTCTCGAATATCCAGTTCGTTGTCGGAGCCGTAGCGGCGGTATTCTTCCTGATTCTCTCGGTTCTTTTCCTCGCGGGCAAGGCCTCGTCGACGGTCAAGCTCCTCTCACTCACTCCCGTTCTCTGGTTCATCCTGAAGCTTGTCGTGAGGTTCACGAGAACAGTCAGCTATATCAGAGTCTCCGACCTCGCTATGGAAATGATTTCGCTCGTTCTGCTCGCTCTCTTCTTCATGGCTTTCGCGCAGACGAATTCGAATATCGAGGCAGAGGGAACGGCATGGAAGCTCGAGGGCTTCGGTTTCCCCGCGGCGCTGATGTGCCTGAATATGTTCGTGCCGAGAATCGTCATCGCCCTCGCAGGCAAGGCGGAATTCAAATATATCCTCTCCTACGCCGATTTTTCGGATCTCGCGCTCGCGCTGTTCATCGTCGCGACCGTGCTCACAAGAATCATACCCAACACGGCAAATATCATAGTCACTCCCTCTGCGGAGGTTGAAACGGCGGAATAAACAATGTTTTGGAAAAATGTCCTGATTGCCGGTGAGCAGGTAATAATTCTTTATCTGATGGCGTTCATCGGCGTCATAGCCGCGAAGACGGGCATATTCTCGCAGGATACGGCAAAGAAATGCACCAACCTGCTCTTTTATGTCATCACTCCGGCAAAAATACTCGAGAGTTTTTTCACTCTCGAATACAGTATCGAGCATATCAAAGGCCTGCTGATTGCGGTGGGCTGCGGTCTGCTTATGCACGCCGTCGCCGCTCTCGCGATCACTCCCTTTTTCAATAAATCGGCTCCCGAGCAGAAGACGGTCTATAAATTCGCCGCAATGTATGGCAACTGCGGATATATGGGCCTGCCGCTCGTCGACGCGGTCGTTGGCAAAGAAGGCGTATTCTACTGCTCGGCGGTTATCATCTCATTCCAGATAGTTTCCTTCACCCACGGCGTCTGGCTGATGACAAAGGATAAAAACGAAGGCAAATCGCAGGTTGATCTGAAGCGGATAATACTCAATCCCGGCGTTCTGCCCGTATTCGTAGGCCTGCCGGTATTCCTGCTCTCGCTGAGCCTCCCGAATCTGATTATGACGCCCGTGAAATCAATAGCGTCAATGAATTCGCCGCTTGCGATGCTGATATTCGGCACTTTTATCGCAGGCACGGATTTCAAATCAATCTTCAGGCAGTGGAGAATTCCCTGCGTTGCGCTCTTCAAGCTGATATTCATGCCCCTCGCTATGCTGACAGCGCTTAAACTCTGCGGAGTGGCGGGCGCTCTGGGCACAACCCTTCTCATCACCTCGGCGGCGCCGAGCGCAAACAATACGATTATGTTTGCGGCAAAATACGATAATGACGCGGGCCTCGCTTCCCAGGCTGTTTCCGTAATCAGCCTGATTTCGATAATAACCCTGCCCGTAATGATTGCTCTGCTATGAAAAACATACTTGACGAAGCATCACCCCTCTGGGGAATATGCCCCTTCGGCGCGGTTAAGGATAATCTGATTGACTGCCGCGCAAAGCAGCGCCTGCCCGTGAATTCACGCAGCGTGATAATTATGGCTTTCCCCTATCTGCTTGATGAAAAATACTACGAAAATTCAAATATATCAAAGTATTCGGTGCCCGCGGATTATCATCCGATAGTCACTGCGAGGCTCGAAACAGCCGCCGCGAAACTGCGCGAAAAATACGCTGAATATGAATTCCAGGTATTTGCGGATAATTCTCCGATACCCGAGGTGCGCGCGGCGAGCATTGCCGGAATCGGCGTCATCGGGAGCAATTCCCTGCTGATAACGGAGAAATACGGCTCTTTCGTCTTTCTGGGCGAAATAGTTACCGATATGCCCATCGCTCACGAGGGCGGAGAAATAAAGGAATGCCTCAAGTGCGGCAGATGCACCGCCGCCTGCCCCGGAGGCGCGATAGTAAACGGTAAAATAGACAGAGAAAAATGCCTCTCCCATATCACTCAGAAAAAAGGCACTCTGAGCGAAGAGGAGATTGAAATGATAAAGAAGAGCGGCTGCATCTGGGGATGCGACATCTGCCAGAATGTGTGCCCGCTCAATAAAAACGCAGAAACAACGCAGATAAGCGAATTTGAGGATACCGCGCTCGGAAGGGCAGAGAGCGACACGCCTATTGAAGGCAGAGCCTTTGCCTGGCGCGGAGAGAAAGTAATACGCAGGAATATCGACCTGCAGAAGGAGAAATGATGGAAGCGGTCGGCTTTGACAGAAATAAACATACCGAAGAGCAGATAGCGCTTGCGCTTGAAGCCGGCAGATTTCCCCACGCCGTGCTGATTGAGGGCGGGTCGCCCGATGAAAGGCGCTCCCTCGCTCTTAAAATCACCGCCTCCCTGCTCTGCGAGGATGATGAGAAAATTCCCTGCGGTCAGTGTCATTCGTGTCTTAAAACACTCGGGGGCTTTCATCCCGACGTGCTCTTTTACGAGCCCAAAAGGAATCCGAAAACCTCGACCAAAAACGAGCTCTACTATGTTGACTATATAAGAGAAATCCGCGATTCCTCCTTCGTTATCCCGATGGAGGCGGATATAAAAATCGCGGTGCTTTGCGAGGCGCAGATGATGAACGAGCAGGCGCAGAACGCCTTCCTCAAAATCCTTGAGGAGCCGCCCGAATTCGCGGTGTTTATCCTGCTCTCGTCAACAAAATCCGTCTTCCTGCCGACAATTCTCTCGAGGGTTATGACCTACACTCTCTCGGGCGAGGCGAGCGACAATAACGAAGCAATCCCGCGCGAGGCAGCCTATGCCGCGGCGGAGAGCGTGACCGAAGCGATAGCGGCGCCGAGTCATTTCGAAATTGTCCGCGCGGCGGGCGTATTCGACAAAAACGGCGACCTTCTCAAAGCCGCCCTGCCGATTATGGCGGAGATATTTGTCGGCGCGCTCAGGGTAAAATATTCGGCAAAAGAGGCGGATGACGCAGATCCGTGTTCAATTCTCGCTTCGAAGCTTTCACGCAGGGCTCTGCTGAAGCTCGTTGACGATGTGAATATTCTTTCGGAAGCGCTCAATATGAACGCAAATCTCAATTTAACTATAACGAGGCTGTGCACTCTTTTCAGAAGCGCCTCAAGTGAACAGGAGTAATTATGGCAGAAATTGTTGGAATCCGTTTCAAGGATATAGGCAAGGTCTATTATTTCGACCCGGCAGGCGCGGCCTTCGCAAAGGGCGATTACGCGATAGTCGAGACCGTCAGGGGCGTTGAATGCGGCGAGGTCGCGATAGAGAACAAGGATGTCAGCGACAGCGAGATAGTAAAGCCGCTCAAAAAGATAATCAGACGCGCGAGCGAAAACGATATCAAAACCTATAACGAAAACAAGAAAAAAGAAATCGAAGCGGAGGAAATCTGCAGAAAAAGAATCGAGGCTCACGGCCTCGAGATGAATCTCGTCGATGTCGAATACACTTTCGACAGGGGCAAGATTATATTCTATTTCACCGCCGACGGCAGAGTCGATTTCAGGGAACTTGTTAAGGACCTTGCGGGTATTTTCAGAACCAGAATCGAGCTTCGCCAGATTGGCGTGCGCGATGAGGCGAAGATGATAGGCGGCCTCGGCGTATGCGGCAGGCCTTTCTGCTGCAGCAGCTTCCTCGGAAACTTCCAGACCGTCTCAATCAAGATGGCGAAGGAGCAGGGCCTCTCGCTGAATCCCGGCAAGATAAGCGGCGCTTGCGGCAGGCTTATGTGCTGCCTCAAATATGAGCAGGAAGCCTATGATTATCTGCTTGAAATCACTCCGAAACCCGGCGCGATAGTCAGGACAACCGACGGCAAGGGCACGGTCACCGAGATTTCCCTGCTTACCGGCAAAATCAAGGTGCTGCTCGACAGCAACCCGAACGGAATTCCGAAAACCTACGGCAGAAAAGATGTCAAGGTCATCAAGGACGCTCAGATAAAGGTTGACAAGGCCGAGCTTGACGCGCTCAAGGATATTGAAGGATGACGGAGTTCGGACTCGCCAACATCATTAACTGGCGCGATCTCGGCGGTTTCAGGTGCCCGCGCGGCGTTACGGCGCCCGGCAGGGCGATAAGATGCGGAATCCCGAGAAATCCCTCGCCCGGAGAAATAGCAGTTCTAAAAAAGCTCGGTATCAAAACTGTTTTTGATTTAAGAGGAAAGAATGAGGCGGCCGAAGCGCCGTCTTATTTTGAGGGCGACAGTTCTTTCAATTATTTCAACATTCCCCTGCTTGAGGCAAATCCCGCGCTCAACGATGTTAATCTGCCGGTATGGAAAATGTATGCGATGTCGCTCGACGGTTTCAGGGACGGCTACCGCGAACTCTTCACACGCATCGGCGGATGCGAAACGCCGTTTCTCTATCACTGCTTTTTAGGCAAGGACAGAACCGGCATCGTCACCGCCCTTCTGCTCGGCGCGGCGGGAGTAGACAGGGAAACGATAATCGCGGATTACTGCCTCTCCTTTGAGTATCTGAAACCGTTTCTAGAGAGAGAAATCAAAAATAAAACCGGACTTATATGGGAGCAGGATATATCGCGGCTCCAGTCAGAGCGCGAATACATTGAGGATACGCTGAAATATATTGATGAAGAATACGGCGGAATTAACGCTTATCTGCTCTCAACCGGACTTTCCGAAAGCCTGATTGAAAGAGCGGTTGACCGCTTGTTTTAAGTGAATAATATAACGCTCACAAGGATTTCTCCCTGTGAGCGTTTTTGTTTTGTATATAAACTCGCACAGCGAATTTAGCTGCGCTTGCGCAATTTAGCTCGCCACAGGCGAATTTAGCTTGCGAAGCAAATTTAGCTGACCGAAGGTCAGACTATTTCTTTTGGTGCCTCAGGATCCGTTCTGTCAATCGAATATCTGACGGAATCGCGGTAGCAGAGCTGAACCGGAACTTCTCCGATGCTCTCAAGCTTGCCGACGCCGGTGACAGCGGTCTTTACATTGATATTCTTGATATATTCAATCGAGGTGATTTCGTCGGTCTCGACATCCGCCTTGATGATTATCTGACAGTTATCGTAAGTCAGGACGGGTTTGTCAACCTTCATATACTGATTTGCCTCTTCGAAGCCCTTCATAACCTCGTCAACATCGCCCATATCATAGGCCTTTTCAAGCGTTTCGGGCAGAGCGGGGCTCTTGAGGGTGACGATGATTGTTCTCTCACTGTCGCGGTCAACGCAGGTCGCGCTCTCAACATCTTCGAGAGTCAGCCTGCTGACGAAATCCTCTCCCTTTACGGGCAGGAAAGCCTTAAGGTCGCCGCCGTATTCAACCTCGTCTCCGGCTTCATTGAGCATATAATCCTTGAGGGAGTCAATCGCGATATTGACATAGTCATTGTCGCTGTAGGGAAGGCGCTCGGTCTCCTCGGTTTCATTGCCGTTTTCGTCCGTGACAATCTTTGTCTCTTCGATACGGCTCACGCTCTTATCCCTGCTCATAGAAACGGAAGCCTTGATATCCTTGAGCTCGTTGATATGAACATTGAAATATTCAAATATCGTGGCGGTATTCTCTTTAAGCTTTTCGGGAGTGTATTCCGTATCGGTCACGACGCTGCTGTTTTCATCGAGCGAGGTCGTGATATCGGTCGGAAGAGGAGTCTTCGCCTTGATTGTGGTCGTGGTCTCACCCTCATTGCCCGAGAAATCACAGCCCGCGAAGCATGCGAGCATTGCGACAGCGAGCAAAAAGGAAACAGTGCAGACAATTATCTTTTTCACGGTATTATCCCCTTTCAGGATTACTTGAGTCCTTCTTCGTCAAACAGGAATGCGCAGTTGAGAACGAGGTCAACGCCCGCCTCAATGGTCTTGAGTTCAAGATTGTCGGCTGTGTCAAGGCGTGTATGATAATAGCGCGCAGGAGCGGGATCCATGGCGGCGAAGCAGGTCGCTTTCAGACCCGCCTGGGACATTGCCGCGGCGTCGGATGAGCCGAAGAAAAGATTTTCAAACGGAATATCGAGCCCGCAGAGCTCGCCCGCCTTGTGAACGAATTCGGATACTTCCCTGCTGTTCTGAACGGTGCCGGTCATATCCTTATGGTAAATACCCATAAACTCATAGTCTCTGATTGTGTCAAGGGCGATGCAGATTGTCTCCACATCCTTCTCGGCCTTGATTTCATCGGCGTGAGCCTTGCAGAATGCCTTCGCGCCTCTGAGACCCGCCTCTTCCGAGCCGGTGCAGATAACCATAACCTCGGTATTCTCAAAGCGGATATCGTGATCCTGCATGAATCTCGGCACTGCCATTGAAACGAGACAGCCGGTGAGATTATCATTCGCGCCGTCAACTATTCTCTTCTTGTTGTAGAAGAGCAGACACCAGAGGAAAAGCGGAATCAGGCAGACATTGACTATCGAGAGAATCCAGATAAGTTTGCTTGAATCAAATCCGCCTCTGAGAGCGATGACGAGACCGATTACATTTGCAACGAGCGTGAACGCCGCGCCGCCGAGACCCAGACCGATTGAGGGAACAACGAGCTTCGGGCCGCCCCAGTAGGTGAATCTCCACTCGGGAGCGGAGTCCGCATGGCCTGTGAATATAATTCTTCTCTTTGTTTCGCCGCTGGGTTTTCTCACGGCGATGACATTATGGGAAGTCTTCTTTTTCATGAACGGATCGAGCGCCTGCTTATAGAGCAGGAATTCAGCAATAACAAAGAAGAACGCGATTACTACAAGCGCAGTTCCGATTATCGTGAATATCAGCGCGAGCGCGGGCAGGAAATGCGCCGCGAAAAGCAGGAGAGCCGCTATGGTGCAGCAATATACGGTCAGCTGAACCCAGCTCATGAATGCCCAGGGAGCGAGCCTGAAATCCTCGATTTTTACATCGTCGCAGGTATTCTTAAGCTCATCTGCCATCCACTGCTGCGCCTCGAGTTCCTTTTCGCTTCCCGCGCAGCGGGGGCCTATATCCTTGCATATTTTCTTGATGTTTCTGAGCACATAATTCGAATACATCCTTCTCTCCGAAGGGTAATTCTTTACGCTTTCACTTGCTTTCAAGTTTCCACTTCCTTTTCATCTTATTCTCTTTTATCGGGGAGTTTTGCCGAGATATTCTTCAAGGCAGAGGCCGCTCGCCTTGATTTTCCTTGCGTTTTCAACGCCGACATAGCGCCAGTGCCACGGCTCATAGATAATCTCGGTTATCGCTTCCTTATCCTTCGGATAGCGCAGGATGAAGCCGTAATCCTGGGCGTGGGCCTGGAGCCATTTGAACGCCTTGGAATTCTCAAAGCTCTGCTCGAGCGAGATTATATCCATCGCGAGGCCGGCATTGTGTTCGCTCGTGCCGGGAGGCAGAATAATCTTCGCCGCCGCCTGTGTCGCCGCGACTCTGGTATAGCCCTGATTTATATATTTATTGATTTTATTCTCAAAATTATTCTTCTGCAGCTCGTATGAGCGGTAGCCCGATACGGTTGTAAGATAAATGCCGTCCTTCGCCGCAGCGAGATACATTTCGTTATAATGCGGAGCAACTCTGTAATCGAGATACTTGCTGTTGCTGTCGCCTGTTACGGCGTGGGCGAGCTGAGGCTTGTAATCCTTGCGGATGATATAGTGCCTGTTGACGAGCACCATCTGCCAGTTTGCGTCGGTAATTTCAATATAAGTCGGATTGAATCCGGCGTAGGAGTATTCATAAGTGCCTGCGACTGTCGTTGTCTCCGTCGGCTTTGCCGTAGTTGAAGCCTTGGTTGTCGCCCTGGTGGTTGAAGTGGTTGCGGGCTTTGCGGCCGTAGTCGCGGCCGTGGAAGTCTCCGGCGCCTGAGAGGTCGTCTTATCCTTCTTCGGGAAAAGCGAATTCTTCTTTGTGGTTACGGGCTCGGTGGTCCGGCTGAGCACCTCGGTGACGGTTGTTATAGTATTGTCAATTGCCGAGGTGATTTCGCCGATTACGCTCTCACCTGTTTCTTCCTGAGAAAAAGGCGTTTCGGAAATCTCATCGCCTTCGCCGGTCAGCGTGCCTTCGGCCGAGGAATCGCCCTGATAAAGGTTTGTTTCATTATCAATATCAAGTTTCGGCGTGGAGGGCTTCAAGACTTTGACAACTGCAAAAGCAATCAGCCCCACTGCCAGCACGGCAACAGCCGCGGTCCAGATACTCTTTTTCATCTTTCTACCTCTTGTCCGTTTTGTCTCTGCCCTCGACAACATCCCTGCCCGTGAGCACGGCAAATACGGTTTTGAACATTATCTCTATATCAAGCATTATCGTATGCTTTTCAACATACTGTCTGTCGAATTCCGCTTTCTCCTCATCGGTCAGGTTATCCCTGCCGTTTATCTGGGCGAGGCCCGTCATACCCGGGCGAACGGAATAGACATTGTATTCTTCGCGCAGTTTTCTGATTTCTTCCTCCTCGGGAATCAGCGGACGCGGGCCGACGAAACTCATCCTGCCGGTGAGAATATTCACAAGCTGCGGGAATTCGTCAATGCTCGTCTTGCGCAGGAATCTGCCGCTCTTAGTGATGCAGTCCCCCGATTCCTCGAGATTTCCGCTCGCTACATTCCTGGTGCCGTTTTTCATGGTCCTGAATTTATAGATATTGAATAATTCATTGCCCATGCCGACTCTCGGCTGGCTGAAAATCACAGGCACGCCGTCATCGATAATGATAATCAGGGAGACTATCAGAAACAGCGGCGAGAGGATAATCAGCAGTATTAAGCTCGCGAAGAAATCGAAAAATCTTTTCATCTAAAACCTCAGATCGTTTTTCAAAAGAACCGCCCTTGCCGGTGCGCCTTCCAGCCCGTCAAACTTAACGGGAGGTGCAAAAAGAAAATAAGTTCCAGGGGTTACTTTGCTTAAATCAAGGCATTCCGCAATAAAAACATCCTTTTTGAAAAATGCGGTGTGCACTGCAGCCTCTTCGCCTTTGCAGCTTACGGAAAGCGAATCAATACCCGCAAGCAATATTCCTCTGTCTGCTGCAGCCTGTGCCCCTTCGGGGGAAAAATATGCTTTACCCCCGCCTTTGATAAGAAGCCTCTCGCATAGGGGTATTCTTTCAACGGCTTCCTGGTTGATTTCACCGTTTGCCTCCCATACAAGGCATTCACCTATAAACGGCTTCAGCCCCAGCTGATCAATGGATTTGCCATTCTCAACAAAATGGAGGGGTGCATCTATATGGGTTCCGGTATGCACACAGGCAGAAACACAGGAAAGAGTATATATATCGCCGTTTTTGTAATCCGCCGTTTTCTCAGATTTCGGCAGAGGATCCCCGGGATATACGGGGCAGGAAAAGAACGGCACGGATATATCAATTATTTCCATATATCAGCCCTGCTGTGATTTAAGGGATTCCATTTTGAGATAGGCGTTTATGAATCCGTCGATGTCGCCGTCCATAACAGCCTGAATATTGCCCATTTCATAGCCGGTGCGGTGGTCTTTGGCGAGGGTATAGGGCATGAAGACATAGGAGCGGATCTGGCTGCCCCAGGCAATCTCCCTCTGCTCGCCCTTGATATCGCCTATCTTGTCGAGATGCTCTCTCTCCTTGATTTCGATGAGCTTCGAGCGCAGCATCTTCATCGCAACTTCCCTGTTCTGATGCTGGCTTCTCTCAACCTGGCAGGCGCAGACGATGCCGGTCGGAATATGAGTGATTCTGACAGCGGACGAGGTCTTGTTAACCTTCTGGCCGCCGGCGCCGCTCGAGCGGTAATAGTCGATTTTAAGATCGTCGGGGTTGATTTCAACCTCAACCGTGTCATCGATTTCGGGCATAACCTCAAGCGAGGCAAACGAAGTGTGCCTTCTGCCCGAAGCGTCAAACGGGGAAATTCTGACTAAGCGGTGAACGCCCATTTCGCCCTTCAAGTAGCCGTAAGCGTTCTCGCCCTCGATACGCAGAACGGCGGATTTGAGACCCGCTTCGTCGCCGTCGAGGAAATCTATCATGCTGACCGAGAAGCCGCGTTTTTCGGCCCAGTGCTGATACATGCGGACAAGCATCTGGTTCCAGTCCTGCGCCTCGGTTCCGCCCGCGCCCGCGTGGAAGGTCAGAATCGCGGGGCTGTTGTCATATTCGCCCGAGAGCAGGGTGCTGAGAGTCATATCCTCGAGCTTCTTAATAAAGCTGTCGGATGCCTCCTTGCACTCGTCAAACATATCGAGATCCTCCGCCTCATCGGCGAGCTCGATAAGAACGAGCGCATCGTCATACTCGGCAGAAAGATTCTCATAGGCCTTGATTTTATTTTTGAGCTGGGTGATTCTCTGCTGAACCTTCTGCGAATTCTCAACATCATTCCAGAAGCCCTCGGCCTCGGTCTGCTTCTCGAGAT
>JAFZOE010000267.1 GCA_017552845.1 Clostridia bacterium | reverse complement strand
GATAATGATTGAATGCATCCAGGGCGAGGGCGGAGTCATTCCGCTTGATAAAGAATATGTTGAAAAAGTCGCCTGTTTTGCAAAAGAGAATGATATTATTCTCATAGTTGACGAGGTGCAGACCGGCAACGGCAGAAGCGGAAAGCTCTATTCCTATATGAATTACTGCATTGAGCCCGACATAGTATCCACTGCGAAGGGCCTTGCCGGCGGGCTTCCCCTCGGAGCAACACTGCTCGGCGAAAAGGTTCAGGATGTTTTCGACTTCGGAGATCACGGCTCAACTTTCGGCGGCAACCCCGTCTGCTGCGCCGCGGCAATCAGCATTCTTGACAGAATAGACGACGCGCTTCTCGATGAAGTCAACGCCAAGAGCAGATATATATTTGATTCTCTGGAAAATGCCGAAGGCGTTGAGAGCGTGAGCGGAATGGGCCTGATGATAGGCATAAAGACCTCGAAGAATGCAGGCGACGTCGTCAAACAGTGTATGGAAAACGGCGTTCTCTGCCTTACCGCTAAGGATAAGGTCCGCCTTCTTCCCGCGCTCAATATTCCTATGTCCGTGCTCGAAAAGGCAATCGGAATAATCAAAGACGCGTGCAAATAACAATCACATATAAAAATTCCCGCAGGGTAAGTTCCCTGCGGGATTGCTTGTTTTATAAGATTTTTTCAAGTTCCTCGGGCTTGTCAACCTTGAAGACGAGCTTTGCGACATCGTCCTTGCCGTCAACGGTCGAATACATATATTCTATGTCGATATTCGCTTCGGCGATTTTGCCGAGCACTTCGTTGAGACCGCCCGACTTATTCGGAACCGCAATAACCTGAACAGGATTTACCGAGATTACGCAGCCCGCGCCGATAAGCACGTCGGTCGCTTTCGGAACATCGTCAACAAGTATGCGGACAATGCCGTAATCGGTTGTTTCCGCGATGTTGAGGGCCTTGAGATCAACGCCGGCTTCGGCAAGAATATTGGTAATCTCATGAAGCTGGCCGTATCTGTTTTCAAGAAAAACCGAAATCTGTTTAACAGTCATTTTTACTCCCCCTTAAATCTTTCTTTTGTCGATTACTCTGACTGCCTTGCCTTCGCTTCTGGTGATGCTCTTGGGAGCAACGAGGTGAACCTTGGCAAAGATGCCGAGCATAGCCTTGAGGGCGCCGACAAGTTTCTTTTCCATATCTGCGATTTCGCCGAGATTATCGGTGAATTTCTCGGGAGTCATCTCAACATTGACGTCGAGAGTATCGGAATTGTTTACTCTGTCAACGATGAGCTGATAATTTGCCTGGTAGCCCTGCTCGAGCAGAACCGCCTCAATCTGTGACGGGAAGACGTTTACGCCCTTGATGATGAGCATATCGTCGCTTCTGCCTCTGGGTTTAACCATCTTTATAAATGTGCGCCCGCATGAGCAGGCTTTTCTGGTAAGAACGCAGATATCCTTTGTCCTGTAACGGATAACGGGAAATGCCTCTTTATCGAGAGAGGTGAAAACGAGCTCGCCTTCGCTTCCTTCGGGAAGAACCTCGCCCGTATCGGGATCGATAATCTCCGCGTAGAAATGGTCCTCATTTATATGCATACCCGTCTGCTCGGAACATTCGTATGATACGCCGGGGCCGCTGATTTCGGTAAGGCCGTAAATATCAAAGGCCTTGATGCCGAGACCGGCCTCAATATCTCTTCTCATTTCCTCGCTCCATGCTTCCGCGCCGAAGATACCGGCCTTGAGCTTGAGCTGATCGCGGACTCCGCGCTCCTTGATGCTCTCCGCAAGATAAGCGGCGTATGAGGGAGTGCAGCAGATAACCGTCGCGCCGAGGTCAATCATAAACTGAAGCTGTCTGTCGGTATTGCCCGAGCTCATCGGAAGAGTGAGCGAGCCGAGCTTATGAGAGCCGCCGTTGAGACCTGCTCCGCCGGTGAAAAGACCGAAACCGTAAGAGACCTGCACAACGTCTTCTTTTGTTGCTCCGGCTGCCACAAGCGCTCTGGCACAGCACTCATCCCATAAATCGATATCGTGCTGAGTGTAGTAGGCTATGACTCTCTTGCCCGTCGTGCCCGAGGTGGAATGAATTCTCACGCATTCCGAAAGGGGCTTCGCGAGCATTGCGTAGGGATAATGCTCCCTGAGGTCGTCCTTGGTGATGAAAGGCAGCTTGCCTATATCGTCAAGGCTCTTGATGTCGTCGATTGAAATACCAGCCTTTTCCATTTTTGCGCGGTAGTCGGGGCAGTCGTTCCAGACATGCTGCATCTGCTTTAAGAATTTCTCATTCTGCAGCTCGCGTATCTGCTCAACCGGCATGGTTTCGATTTCTTTGCTGTAATAGTTTTCCATGGGTATCATCTCCTTTTCATTTTTATATTACTCAAAATAACTTAGCTGAAACTTAAAAATTCTTGCCGAGTTCAAATGCTTTTTTATTGATTTCAAGGAATTTCGGCGGGACCGATTCCTCAATTGCCTTCATCCATTCATCATCAGTAAAGTCAAAATACTTTGAGAGCCTGCCGAGAAGGAC
Source organism: Clostridia bacterium (assembly GCA_017552845.1). Classification (GTDB taxonomy): domain Bacteria; phylum Bacillota; class Clostridia; order Oscillospirales; family Acutalibacteraceae; genus CAG-177. The sequence goes on along the minus strand of JAFZOE010000267.1, from coordinate 1,847 downwards.
AAGGTTTACGGCCTTTGACGAGCCCGCTTCGTTTGCGAGAGCGAGGGCATCGAAGCAATCCAGATTAATGCCGAGAGCGCGGATTTTTTCATCGAGCTTTTCGGGATACTGAGCCGCGCCCGTGATAACGGGCATCGGATTTGTCTGCTGAGTGTTTGCGATGATTGTGCCGCCTTCGGCAAGGTATTCGGTCCATCTTGCGGCCTCGAGCATTTCAAATGAGAGGATTATATCCGCCTCGCCCTTGTCAATAATAGGGGAATAGACCTTGTCGCCCCAGCGGACATAGGTCACGACGCTGCCGCCGCGCTGGCTCATACCGTGAACCTCGCTGACCTTGACGTCAAAACCTTTTGTGATAAGGATTCTGCCGAGCAGTTTGCTCGCAAGCAATGTGCCCTGACCGCCGACGCCGACTATCATTATGTTTTTGGTTTTCATAATTCAAATCTCCTTTCAGCAGCCTATCGCATCTTTGGGGCAGAGCTGTTTGCAGACTCCGCAGCCTGTGCAGAGAGTTGCGTCGATAACAGCTTTTCCGTCTTTTATGCTGATTGCGGGGCAGCCGATTCTCATGCAGGATTTGCATCCTATACATTTTCCGGCGTCAACCGCGATCGGTCCGTTGTGTTTTACATATTTGAGAAGAGCGCAGGGCCTTCTGGAAATGATGACCGAAGGCTCGGCAGCAGCAAGCTCCTCTTTGAGAGCCGTGTCGCATTCCTCAAGATTATAGGGATCGACTACCCTGACTCTCTTTATGCCGACTGCCTTGCAGAGCGCTTCAAGATCGATTTTGGTGCAGGGATCGCCCTTGAGATTGAAGCCGGTTGTCGGATTCTGCTGATGGCCTGTCATACCCGTAATGGAATTGTCGAGGATGATTACAGTCGAATTTGATTCGTTATAAGCGATATTGACAAGGCCGGTGATTCCCGAATGCATGAAGGTTGAGTCTCCGATGACAGCAACCGATTTTCCTTCGTTTTCGGGGTTTGCCTTGTTGAATCCGTGAAGTCCGCTGACCGAAGCGCCCATGCAGACCACGCTGTCAACCGCGTTCAGCGGAGCGACCGCGCCGAGAGTGTAGCAGCCGATATCGCCGATGACGGTGACCTTATTCTTCTTTAGAATATAATAAAGGCCTCTGTGAGGACAGCCCGCGCACATGACCGGAGGCCTTGCGGGGATTGCTTCATCGAGCTTTTCCGATTTGCCGGTTTCAAAGCCGAGTTTCTCGGCTACAATATTCTGGCTGAGCTCGCCTATGCAGCCGAAGATTTCCTTGCCTTTGCAGGCAACGCCGATCTTTTTGCAGAAGTTTTCAATGATGTCATCAAGCTCTTCAACTATAATTACTTTGCCGACCGATGCCGCGAAATCCTTGATTTTCTTTGCGGGAAGGGGATTTATCATACCGATTTTAAGAACCGGATATTTGTCGCCGCAGACCTCTTTGACATACTGATAGGAGGTCGATGAGGTGATGATGCCGATTGATTTATCCTCGCCGTCCTCAATTCTGTTGAGCGGAGTGATTTCTGCATAATCTGCGAGAGCCGCAGTCCTTGCTTCAACTACAGGATGCTTCAGCTTTGCGTAGCCGGGCATCATTATATATTTCTGAGGATTCTTTTCATAGGGTCTTGCGGGAGCTTCGACTCTGTCGCTCACCTCGACCGGGCTCTGCGAATGTGCAATTCTGGTGCACATTTTCATGATTACCGGGCAGTCGTGTTTCTCCGATAATTCATAAGCTATCTTAGCAAATTCAAGCGCTTCTGCCGAATCTGCGGGCTCGAGCATCGGGAGCTTAGAAGCTATCGCGTAGTGGCGGGAATCCTGCT
>JAFZOE010000266.1 GCA_017552845.1 Clostridia bacterium | reverse complement strand
GATGCCGTATTGTTGACTGCACCTGCGGCAGCGAGGAAGTCGGCCTAAGAGGCTCGATGGCTTTCGCAAAAGAGCATAAGAACGATGACCTGACCCGGAATGCCTGGAATATCAATATCGACTCGGTTGCCGATAAGGATTATTTTGAGGTCGTTATCAAAGACGACTGGCAGATGTGCAGGTTCGATAAGGACCTTGAGCAGATGTTCAAGGACACATTTGCAGAGCTTGAAATAGTCAGCAAGACAGGCGGCTGCATTCACAATCCCGTCGGCGGCTGCGACAGCACCCCGATGACCCGCGCGGGCATCAAATCCGTTACCTTCGCGGCTCAGAATCCCATGCTGACATATTATTATCATACCTTCCGCGACACACCCGACAGATTCGAGCCCGAAACAGTCGGCCTCGGTTTTGAGGTTGTTCTCGGCGTTATCGATAAGATAGCAAAATTCCAGGAAGAGAACGGTTTCAACGGAGTCAACAACTGATTTATTGAAATAGCAAACGGCTTGCAGATAATCTGCAAGCCGTGTTTTTTATTTCACCAGCGCTATGATTCCGATAACTATCAGCGCGATAATGCCGGCGATGATTCCGAGCAGCAGGAGAGCGGCGAGAATCAGCAGGATGAGAATGAGCGGACCTTTGCGGCTATTTCTGACCGTATCGGTGAACTCTTTTGTTTCAAACATTTCTGCGGGGGCGGGGTTATCGTCACCGTAAATCGGATAGAGCGGCAGAGTTGCCTTCGCATCGCAGTAGCCGTCATTCCAGAGAAGCGGCTCAACCAGTGATCTTACGCTCTTTGCGCCCTTGAGGAATTTGCCTATCGGCAGGTGAATCGTATTCAGGAAGCTGTCGATTATATTCAGAAAACCGCAGGTGAGCTTATATTCCCTGGTATCGGGTGAATAGGGCGAATCGCCGCAGTAGAGATTCCTGACAAGTCCGACTATGAAATCAACCACTTTGTTATCGGCTATGTCTGCAATATCGGCCTTTTTTAGACCGCATTCCTTCTTTGATATTTTCCATATCTTTTTGAAGGTGAGCTTATTGAGAAACTTGCCGACGGGCTTTATGATATGGCGGAGTTTAAGCACTTTTTCGCCCGGAATTGAGAAAGCGGGAGTCATCTCCGCGAGCTTGTCAATGTCATAGCCCATAGCCCAGACCACGCGCCTTATCATGCCGAAGAAGAACCCCTCCATATATTTATCAAAGGGCTCGCCCTTGGTATCAACGCCGGGGACATCGGTTATCGTGATTGTCTCTACATCGATCTTTGCGTTCTTCGGGTCAAAGGTGACGTTTCTGTAATTCGGCGGGCAGCCTATGAGAGCGGAGCAGGAAATATCATAGAAACGGTTGCCCTTCGCCGTAGTTACATAGCTTATATCGTGGATATGGGTGTGGCCGGTCAGCATGCAGTGAAGACCTGCATCAGCGAAAATCTCGCGGGTGGTCTCATGATTCTTCTGCATATCTCCCTTGCCGATTATTGAATAAAACGGAGAGGGGGAGACCATCGGATGATGCGTCATCGCGATTACATACTGGTCATTCTTTTTCGCGTCCTCAAGCTGTTCGAGAATCCACTCCATGCAGGAGTCGGAGAATCCCGAGCCTCCGCCGTTTTCGCCCTTGTAATTCGTATCGTCATTGAGCGCAAAAAGGCGGTAACCGGGCGCGAGCTGAACGACATAGCACATTGATTCCTTATGATAAGAAATCGCCTCGCTCGGGCCGAAATCATAATACATATCCCAGAGATCGTGCCTGTCGGCAACCGCGGGGACTCCGACAACCTCGTCGCCGCTGAAGCCCCTGCCCTTGCCGTCGCCCCTGTAATCGTGGGTGGCGGTGATGACATAGACACGCTTGCCCTTTTCCTTGAGCTCGCGCAGGAGTGCGATTATTCCTTCGTGGGAGGTGTATTCGCCGTTTCGCGTAGTATCGCCTGCGAGAACGACAATATCGGTCGAGTTATCCTCGCAGAGCATGTCAAAGCCCTTTTTGATAACGAGGTCGCTGTCTTTGATGACCTGCTGGCTCTTGGCCTCTTCCTTTTCATAGGCGGGGCCTTCAATCCCGTTTTCGCGCGCATAATAGTGAACGTCGGTTATGAACTGAATTTTCAGCGGAGCATTGTCCGCGCCGTAGATTCTATTACTCATAGGATTCCTCCTTTTCATATCAATTATAACTTGTAAAAAGGATAAATGCAATAAAAATAAATGCGGATTGTTGACAACCGCCGTGCAAGAATCTATTATATATGTAACAGCCGAAGGGAGAGATAAATACGGAAAAATTCAGAGATATAAAATATGAGAGACCGAAGGCAGCGCAGCTTGTTACCTCATTGCTGAAATGCAAAAGAGAATTCAAAAAAGCGGAGACTTATGAGCAGGCAAATGAGGTTTTCCTGCGTTTTCACGAAATTATATTCAAAGCGGGCACTCAGTATGTCACTGCCCAGATAAGAAACACGATAAACACTAAAGACGTTTTCTATGAGAAGGAAATGAAGTTTTTCAATACGGCGCTCCCGATGCTGATGCCCGTATTGAAGGGCTGCATAGAAGCACTGCTCGCGAGTCCCTTCCGCACCGATTTTGAGAAGGAATACGGCTCGCACCTTTTCAGAAACGCCGAAATGCAGATGAAACTGCAGAAGGCTGCGATTATTCCCGCGACCGTGAAAGAGAATAATCTCTGCACCGCCTATTCAAAGGCCGCGGCGGACTGCTCTGTAGAATTTATGGGAGAAAAATGCAATTTTTACGGCCTGCTCAGGCACATGCAGTCGACCGACCGCGCCGAGAGACAGGCGGCATTCGCCGAATGGGCGAAGCTCTATGAAAAGATTGCGCCGACTCTGGAAGAACAATACGGCAAGATGGTCCGTCTGCGCTGTTCAATAGCGAAAAAGCTCGGCTATGAGAGCTACATTGACTATATCTATCCCTCGCGCGGCAGATACGATTACGATGCGGCTAAGGCCGCGCAATTCCGCGAGGCGGTCAGGAAATATATAGTTCCCGTCTGCGAAAAAATGTATAAAGAGCAGGCGGAGCGGCTCGGACTCGAAAAGCTCAGCTGGTATGATGAAGCGCTTGTTTTTCCTGACGGCAACGCCAAGCCGGAGGGCACACCTGCCGAGCTGGTTGAAAAGGCCCGCGAAATGTATTCTGACCTTTCGCCCGAGACGAAGCAATTCTTTGAATTCATGACGGAACATGAGCTCTTTGACCTCGAAACCCGCGAGGGTAAACATCTGGGCGGCTACTGCACGACTCTGCTCGAATACAATGCGCCGTTTATTTTTTCTAATTTCAACGGCACTTCTGCCGATGTGGATGTGCTGACTCACGAGGCGGGCCATGCTTTCCAGTTTTATTATGCTTCAAGGCGTCTGCCGGTTGCCGAGCTCGCGGGCTCAACCAGCGAAATCAACGAGATTCACTCGATGTCAATGGAGCATTTTGCCTATCCTTATATGGAGAAGTTTTTCGGGGAAAAGGCGGATAAATACAGATACGCTCATTTCTGCTCTGCTTTCCGCACGATTCCCTATCTTGTTTCTGTTGATGAATTCCAGCACCGCGTCTTTGAGAATCCCGGCTCAACTCCCGCGGACTGGCGCAGATTCTGGAAGGAAATCGAAAAGAAATATATGCCCTGGCGCAGTTATGACGGCAACGAATTCCTTGAGAGCGGCGGATTCTGGATGCAGAAACAGCATATTTTCCTCTATCCGTTCTATTATATCGATTACGCTCTCGCCCAGCTCGGCGCATTTCATCTTTATAGGAAACAGACCGAGGGCGGCGATGCCTGGCAGGATTATCTGACACTCTGTTCCATAGGCGGAAAATACGGATATTTTGAGACGCTGGAGCGCGCCGGAATTCCCTGCCCGCTTGATGAGGATACGGTGAAACAGGCGGCGGAATTTGCCGAAAGACACGTCGAAGAATTAAAAGCAAAGATATAAAAAAGAGGCAGTGCATCAGCACTGCCTTAATTATTTATGCCGCGATGTTATCGGTTTTGTCGGGCTCGGGAAGCTCAATGCTCTGCGGAGCATCGGGCGTTTCGGGTGCTACGGGCTCAGCCGGGGTATTCTCAGCAGGATTGTAATTCGAAATGCCGATTTCATAGACGTATTTGCTGTATTTCTGACCCGTCAGATAATTCTTGCCTTCGATGAGGAGTTTATCTTTGGTGAGCGTTACGTGCATGCCCGTTCCCTCTTCGCTGACGCCGAAACGGTTGCCCTCGCCGAAGCAGGGGACGCTTATATAAGTTACGCCGTTCTTTTCCTTTACGCAGCAGGAATTGAACAATCTGCGGGCGAGTTCGCCGTTGAGACCTGCGTGAAGGTGTCCGCTGATATAGAATACATTATTATAATGCTCAAGCATTGATCTTATCTTTTTGCTGGGCTTGGAATCAACGTGGCCGCCGGGAATAATCGGCCAGAGGAACCATTCGCCGTGGTCGCCCTTGAGGGGCCAGTGGCAGACTACGAAGCAGGGCTTTCCGTCTTTTGCGCCCTCAGCCAGCTCTTCGCCGAGCCATTCAAGCTGAGTGTCGCTGATAACCATGCTGTTGAATTTGCTGCCCTCGTCACCGAGGACGATTACTTTATATCCGTTGATATCGGTGCTGTAATAATCCTTTTGAGTGTCAACGCCGACATAGCGGTTGCGGTAGCGGATTGCTACGGGTCTGTGTTCATCTCTGGGCTTGGTCTGGCCGTAATCGTGGTTGCCGTTGGCAGTGACAAGCTTCGGACCGTTGATTTTTGACATTATTTCATAAAAAGTTCTGTATTCGCTCTCTGCGCCGTCGGTAGTCAGATCGCCCGAAACGATGATGCCGTCGGCTTTGTTTTCTTCCGAATTGATGGTGTCAACGCCGTTCTCAAGATAGTGCTGAGTGTTTTTTGAACCGATATGCGTATCGGACCAGAGCTCGAGAGTCAGCAGGACATCCTCGGTTTCCGCCTTTGCTTCGGTTACGGGGGTGAAGAGCTTATCTGCTTTGAAGGGAACTGCCGATAAAGCGAACAGTAAAACAAGAGTAAGCGAAATTACAGCCGATACTTTTCTCATGATTCTTCATTATCTCCTTCCGGCTGATCTTTGATTTCTTCTGCAGAAACGTCTTCGGCTTTGCCATTTTTCATTCCCTTCAATACGGGAACAAACAGATCGCGGTGGATTATTACCGCGGCTACAAGCGAAATGACGATTGTTACAAACATCAGCACGCCAACGCCCGTTGCCGGGGAAATGAGCAGCACAATAACTCCGCCGATAATCGGGGCGATGCCGAGCTTCCAGTGCTTTGCAAAATAGCTTGCGCCGAGCGCGCCGAAGAGCGCGGGAAGCACATTGCTGAAGGCCGCTTTGAAAGTCGGGTTATCGCTCGCGCTCGAAAAAATCGGAGCAAAAACGAGCACGCCGACTGCGATAACTATCGTGGTTGTGAGCGAGGATACGGCGATTGAAATCGTGCTGATTACTTCACCCTCCTCGGTATTCGGCCTGACCTTAGCATTTTCCATGGCATTCAGACCGCAGGGGAGTTTAAGATTCGAAATGTTGCCGGTGACAAATGAAAGGTATGTTCCGCCGGCGCCGAGCATCGGGACATAGGTGACAACTTCGATTATGCCTGTTACCCAGTAAAGAGGAGCGAGGGTTGCGATGACTTTGCCGAGAATGCTGAGCGAAGGCCAGGTCTTAAGCACGATTGACATCATGACCGGCACCATCATCATCATAAACAGCGCGGCGTAATTCCAGACTGCGCCCCAGAGGTGGACTCTGTCAAAATAATTTCTCTTATTATCCATCATCACACCGCCTTCCCTATCTCATACCAGGTGAAGTTTGCGATGCTTTCGGGGAGCACCTTCGAGAAGAGGATGGCGCAGCCCATTGCGGCAAACATTGCGAGCGGCATTGCGAATGATTCAAATTTTTCGAGAGCTTTGACGCTCTTGCAGAGCTTCATGAATATTAGCATAAAGACTATCGCGAATATGAGCGTCAGGATTGACAGCGCGCCCGAGGATTCGGTGACGACCTTCTGAGTCAGACGCTTGCCCGCCTCGATAATCTCGTTGCCGTTTGCATCGAGCACGGCTTCTGTCGTGACGGTGCAGCCGTTGATAGCTCGTGCTATGAAAGCGGAAATGATGCCGATGAAAGCCGCTGCGGCGAGGATATCGCCCATCTTCGCGGTTTTTTCATCCTTGCTGACCGCTCCGCCGATTTTCTTCTGCAGTTTTTTGCAG
>JAFZOE010000265.1 GCA_017552845.1 Clostridia bacterium | reverse complement strand
GGATATTCGCTCTTCATAAACCTTACCCAGCCGGGGCAGCAGGAGGTAAACATCGGGAATTTATTATTATCTTTATCCTTGAGTTTGCCGACGAATTCACTGCCCTCTTCCATTATTGTAAGGTCAGCCGAAAAATTGGTATCGAAAACATAATCGAAACCTATTCTTCTCAAAGCGGCGGCAAGCCTCTTTTCAGTTGCCATCTCTCTCGGAATACCCAAAGCTTCGCCCCATGCTACGCGGACAGCGGGAGCGACCTGAACGATAGTGACCCGGCTCTCGTCATCGAGAGCGTCAATGACCTTGAGGGTATCATCTCTCTCATAAAGAGCGCCGACCGGGCAATGGGTTATACACTGGCCGCAGAGCGAGCAGTGAGCGGATTCAAACGGAATACCGCCGGTAACGCCGACGCTTGTGTGAGAGCCCGTGCCCTCAACATCCCATATATTAAGGCTCTGAACCTTGTCGCAGATCTGAATACAGCGCATACACTTGATACATTTTGAATTATCCCTTATCAGCGGAAACTCCGTATTCCACTTCATCTTCGGAGCAGTAACGGGATAGGAATTTATATTTATGCCGGATTCCTCGGCGAGCGACTGAAGGGTACAGTTGCCATTCCTGACACAGGAAGTGCATTCGGTATTATGCTGTGAGAGGATGAGTTCAAGATTCACGCGCCTTGCCTGACGGACTCTCGCAGAATCGGTCAATACGGAAATGCCCTCTTCAACCGGCGTATTGCAGGATGCGAAGAGCTTCTCTCTGCCCTCAATCTCAACAAGGCAGATTCTGCAGGCGCCTATTTCGTTTATATCCTTAAGATAGCAGAGAGTCGGAATTCCGATGCCCGCAGTCTTTGCGGCTTCAAGGATCGAAGTGCCTTCTTCGGCAGTAATATCAATGCCGTTTATTTTAAGGTTTACCATCTGAAATTCCTCCCTCCTCTGAATTTACCGTAGCCGAAGTGGTCGCACCCGAGACATCTTGAGCATTCCTGAGCTGCCTCCTCATCGGTCATACAATGCTCCATGAGAGTAAAATCATGCTTTCTCTCATCGGCGGCTCTCTCTTTCATCTTCACTCTGCCGCAGGCGGGCCTGTCGAGCAGTGAAGGAGCGGGCATATCGATATCGAGAACTATTTCATGATTGAAACCGAGATAAGTGTCAATATTCCTTGCAGCAACCTTGCCCGCCGCGATGGCCTTGATTACGGTAGCGGGACCTGTAGCGCAGTCTCCACCACAGAATATACCGTCAAAACCTTCAAAATCGCATTCGGCCGAAGCGGCGATGGTATCCCATTTTAGCGGGAGGCCGTATTCGCCGAACTTCGCGGATTCAATAGCCTGACCGATTGCAACTATAATAATATCGGCCTCGAGTTTAACCTCGGGCAGATCCGCGGCGCTGACGCCCGGTCTGCCGTCTCTGCCGATTTTGCCTATAATCTGAGGCTTTACGACAAGATACTTCGCCTTGCCGCTCTCATCCGCTTCAACGCTGACGGGAGCCATCATTGATACAACTTCACAGCCCTCGGCAATCGCGCCCTCGACCTCTTCAGGAAGGGCAGTCATATCCTCCTGCCTGCGTCTGTAAACTATGCTGACGCTCTCCGCGCCGAGGCGGACGGATGACCTTGCGCAGTCCATGGCGACATTGCCGCCGCCGACAACCGCGACCTTTTTGCCCGTGAAATCAGGTCTGTCGCCGTCGCCGATTCTTCTGAGCAGATCAACCGCGGAGGTAACGCCTTCAAGGTCCTCGCCGGGGATTCTTAATTTTTTATCGGAATGGGCGCCGATTGAAATATAGACAGCGTCTGAATTCTTTTTGAGCTCTTCAAACGAAATATCGCTGCCGATATCGGTATCAAGATGAAGCTTCACGCCCGTTTCGAGAATCACATTTATCTCATCGGTCAGAATCTTTTCCGGCAGACGGTAATCGGGAATACCGTAGCGGAGCATTCCGCCGGGATACTTTCTCTTTTCATATACATCGACATCGTGTCCCATAAGGGCAAGGAAATACGCGGCGGTGAGGCCCGAGGGACCCGCGCCTATAACCGAAATATGTTTTCCGGTTTTTGAAGCGCATTCGGGAGCGGGAACGTGGCCCGCCTTCTCGGCCGCAAATCTCTTGATTCCGCGGATATTGACGGCGTCGTCAACCATGCCTCTCCTGCATCCTTCCTCACAGGGATGCTCGCAGATGAGTCCGCAGACCGAGGGGAAAGGATTATCTTTGCGGATAAGTCTTATCGCATCGGCATATCTGCCCTCGGCAGTCAGAGCTACATAGCCCGGTATATCGACCTGAGCCGGGCAGAGCGATGAACAGGGAACGGGCTGTTCCTCTCTCGCGGAGCAATGATTATTATTGATATGGCTCTCATAATCCTCCCTGAAAGCGAGCACGCTTTTCAGAGCCGCTTCACCGGCAGTATAGCCGATGGCACAGTCGGCGCTGTCCGCGATTACGCGGGCGGTTTTTTCTATCAGAGCGATGTCCTCCGCAGAGCCTTCGCCGTCAAGAATTCTGTCATAGATTTCGCCGAGTTTCTTCAGACCTATACGGCAGGGAGTGCATTTGCCGCAGCTCTGGGAGAGACAGACCTTCACAAAGGAAGCACCCGTATCAACCGGGCAGAGTCCCTGCTGAGCCGCGGAGAGCCTTGACGAGATAAACGAGGACAGTTTTTCAAGCTCAAGGGTGTTGGCGCTTTTGCCTGTCAAAGAAAGTTTTGCCAAAAAAATCATCCTTTCCTGAGAAATTAGTTGCATAACATATTTATTTTATCAAAAATAAAGAGATAATGCAATATAAACAGAATATTTTGTATTCACAATCTTATTTTAGGCATCTTGACAAATTATTATATATGCTTTATTAT
>JAFZOE010000264.1 GCA_017552845.1 Clostridia bacterium | reverse complement strand
GCAATGGTCCAGAAGATAGTCCAGGTTGTAAAACTCATCCGCTCTAAAGGCGTAGGTATATATTTTGTTACTCAGTCTCCGTCTGATATTCCCGATGAAGTTCTTGCTCAGCTCTCAAACAGAATTCAGCATGGCCTCAGAGCATATACTCCGGCTGAAATGAAAGCAATAAGAGCTGCAGCTCAGTCATTCCGCGCTAATCCTGCTTTTGATTCCGAAGAAGCACTTAAAGAAATCGGAACCGGCGAAGCGCTTGTCAGTTTCCTTGATGAAGACGGCATCCCCACAATAGTTGAAAAAGCAAAGATACTTCCTCCGCAGAGCCTTATGGGACCTGCTCACAGTTCAAAAGTATGTTCTTTGATTTCGGCTGACGAATTTGAACTTAAATATCGCGAATATGTTGACAGAGAATCGGCATTTGAAATAATTCAGAAGGCAAGAGAGAAGCTTGAGGAAGAGGCTGCAGCTCAGGCTGAGGAAGAGGAAAGAATCAAAGCAGAGCAGCAGGCTGCCAAGGATGCTGAAAAGGCGGAAAAGGAAGCGGCTAAAAAAGAAAAAGAAGAGGCAAGGGCTGCTAAAGAAGCAGAGAAAGCTGCGGCAAAAGCCGAAAAAGAAGCAAACAAAAAGAAGGATGCAGTTTCTAAGGCGGCTCAAAGAGCGGTTTCAAATGCAGCATCATCCGTTGCAAGAAGCGTCAGCACCAATGCTATTAATTCCGTTCTTGGCGGCAAGACTACCAGCGGAAAGACAATTGCCAAACGTGCGGCTACAAACGCACTCAGCTCGGTTATGAGATCGGGAACGAACTCTATTCTCAGGGGTCTCTTCGGTAATAAGAAATAATTGATAAAACCCGCATGGTTTTGAAACCGTGCGGGTTCTGCTTTATGAAAGTTTATGAATAAATATTCCGCTGAGCAGTTTAGGCTCGAACCATGTTGACTTCGGAGGCATTATCTCGCCAGCATCTGCGATATTCATAAGCTCATCAAGAGTAGTCGGATACATTGCGAACGCCATATTCATATCTGTCTTGGTTCGCATTTCGAGCTCTCTCAGTCCACGTATACCGCCGACAAAATCTATTCTTTCATCGGTTCTCGGATCTGTTATACCGAGTATCGGAGCAATAAGATTATTGTGAATAATCGATACATCAAGCGATGATACCGGATCGGTCGGAAATGTTCCTTCTTTTGCCGAAAGCTTATACCATTCACCGCCGGCAACCCAGCCGAAAGTATGAGGCTCGGAAGGTTTATATGGATGCTTACCGATTTTCTCTATAGTAAACTTTTCACTTATCTTCTCGCAGAGCTCATCAACAGAAAGTCCGCCGTCATAGTTTATAACTCTGTTATAATCCAAGATTCTGAGCTCGTCACAGCTGAAAAGAACGGCGAGAAAATAATTGAATTCTTCTTTTCCGGTATATCCGGGATTATCTTCCCGTTTTTTAAGACCGACTTTTACTGCCGATGCAGCTCTGTGATGTCCGTCTGCGATATAGAGATAATTTATATTGGCAAACAAT
>JAFZOE010000026.1 GCA_017552845.1 Clostridia bacterium | reverse complement strand
CCGCCATACGTGAAACGATTTCACGAGTATTCTTATAGAATTCCTCCCTGACATTTTCAAGTCTGCAGGCGGGAATATCAATAAGCTTTTCGCCCGTTATCGTAGAAATGCCGCCGGTCAGCGTCATCTCGAGAATTTTGGGGAGATTCAGCCAGCTGTTGGTCGTGTTGCCGTTATCCTTACCCATAATCAGCGGCTCCTGACAGCCCGCAATTGAAATATCGGGAAGGTCCTCAGCGTCAACTCCGTGTGCCCCGAGCACGGCGAAGAGAGAATCGTCATTGAAAAATGAAGGAGTCAGTTTGCCCGGTGAAAACAGAAATCTGCCCGTTTCGCGGTAGAGTTTTTCGGGAGTGTTCTTATGCAGTTTCAGCGAGAGAATCGGCTGAGGCAGATTCATATCATAATACGCATCAAGAAATGCGTAGGTTGTCTCATTTGAAAGATCGTTTCCGTCAATATCCCTGCCGCCGAGAATGATGTTCTGGGAAATGGCCCAGCTTCTGTCCGCGACATTGAAGAATACGAGAAAATGGCGCAGAAGTGCGGCGGCTTCTTCCCTTGAGAGGCCGTTTCTGTAGGGCTCAAAGATTCTGTCCGCGTTGCCGACCGAAAAAGCGAAGGGATTCGGAGTCTGCTCGAGGCACATAATCTGCCACATGATGATAAATGACTGTATCGCCTCGCAGAGGTTCTGCGCCCCGTTTTCGGGCACTCTGCGCAGATTCTTTTCCATCTGCAGGAGTATTTCCTTCTGCGTGCCGCCGGCACATTCCGCTTTTTCCGCGGCTAGGTCCGCATAGCGGTTCGCGAGTATCACTGCGCATTCCAGCGCGATTCTGAAGGCCTCATAGCCGTGACCTTCCCTGCCTTCAATCTTTTCAAGCATGCCCGAAACGCCGTATTTCAGGGCATATCTCATATCGGGAATCAGGTGGCCGGTTACCTGCTCAAAGAAGAAAATGACCTCTTTGGTGTAGCTTTCGGCTTTTGAATAAACCTCGCCGAGTTTTACCGCATATTCGCTCTTTGCAAACTCCGCGCGGGCGGCGGCAATCCTGTCCGCCGTAAATTCGTCATTTGGCTCTATATCGCCGAAAACTGCCGTAGGATCGCAGTAGCCGCAGAATTCCTCAACCTTGAAAGCGGGGTTTATCAATGCGTAGGAGCGCGCGAAGGCATCATCCTGCGTGCCCGCGAAGATGTTGAATTCGCTTATGTCAATCGGTATTGTCTTAACGATTTCGCGCAGTATTTTCGCCTTTTTAATCTCCTCGTTTTCGCCCGCAAATTTCTTATCAAGCGCGAGTTCCTTCTCTTTGGCTATAAACCAGCCGTCGAGGCGGCAGCCCGCCCTCTTCTGAGCGAAAAGCGATTTTGCCATCTCCGAAATCTGTTTGTTATCAAGGATATTCAGCATTGCTGCTCCTCCTTATGTCTTCACCGTTTTAAGTCCGCGGGAATTGAAAATGCGCGTGAATTCATCCACCGTCTCAGCGCTTACAAAAGCGTTTTCCATCTCATATCTGCCCTGCCATTTGTCTTTGCCGAATTCATGATAGGGCAGAAATTCAAAGACGGCGTTTGAAGTGTCAAACTGCGAAAAATACTTTGCAAATTTCTCGGGGCAGATGTTAACGCCGTTTATCAGCGGAATTCTTATATGAACCTGCTTGCCCGAATTCAGAAAGAATTCAATGTTTTCAAGCGTCTGCGCATTTGAATGCCCCGTCCATTTTTTATGAATTTCATCATCGGGATGCTTGAGGTCGATTATCGGATAATCGATATATTCCGCCATTTCGCGAAGTGAAGGCAGCGAGCCGTTTGTCTCGATGCAGGTCGAGATGCCGCTTCCTTTCAGCTTTTTAAGAAGCGGGAGCAGTTCACCGCTCTGCAGAGTGCATTCGCCGCCCGTGAAGGTCACGCCTCCGCCGTCAAAAAACATCATTCTGCTGCGCATGATTTCATCATATATTTCATCAATTGAAACATCCCGCGCCGCGAGGTTTTCAAGCGGAATCGCGTCCGCATTGGAGCACCATCTGCATCTGAAATTGCAGCCCTGCAGATGATATACCAGGCGGTTGCCGGGCCCGTCCTGCGAATAATTAAAACCCTTCTGAAGAATTTTCAAATCATTTACCTCATATACCAATATCCCCTCCGCAGAGGGAGGGGCTTGAATCAATCAAATATTCGGAGTTACGCTGAATCTGATTATACGTGTGTCTTCATTGAAGAATCTGACAAATTCCTCAGTAGGCAGATTTGAGGGAGCCTTGACTACCGCGACATAGTGGAATTTGCCGTCAAAACTGTCGCCGTCATTGTCAATGGATATTTCCTCCAGCTGGGCATTCCATTTTTTATCGACTGCCTCAAGGAATTCCTTGCGGAAGCTCCCGTCTTCGAGCACGTGAAAATCGAGTTTATTGTCGCTCCAGGTTTCAACACCGAATTTATATTTATGCATAGCGAACTGAATCACGACTATGACAATCATCGAGAAAAGGCCGATGATATACATACCCGCGCCGATTGCGAGGCCGATACCGGCTGTCGCCCAGATACCGGCTGCCGTCGTGAGGCCCTTGACGCTCGCGCCGTGTTTGAAAATAACGCCCGCGCCCAGGAACGAAATACCGCTGACCACCTGCGCTGCTATTCTTGCGGGGTCTGCACTTCTGGTGCCGTCAATCATAGTGCCGGAAAGGGTGGTCAGATCAACGAAAGCATATTTTGAAACTATCATCATCAGTGCCGAGGCGCAGCAGACCACAATGTGGGTGCGAAGGCCTGCGTTCTTG
>JAFZOE010000263.1 GCA_017552845.1 Clostridia bacterium | reverse complement strand
CTTTTATCCCTCTGCTCGGGAGGCGGGCCGGACATTCCGAGCAGAAGCGTTTCGGGAACTTCGGAAACGCCGTTTTCAAAGGAACTGCGCGCCGTTTCCCTGCCGTCGATATAAAAGATATATTCGGTTTCGGTCCACATCAGGCCGAAAGTATGATATTCGGTATAAAGGTTGTCAACGAAAAATCTGCCGACCTCAAGATGCTCGTAATCGGGCAGGTCGTCCGCGCCGTTGCAGAAAATATTGCTCGTCACCGAGCCCCGCTGGCTTTCATTCCAATGGTATGCTTCCATTATATCGATTTCCGCGCCGCCGGGTCCGCCCTTTGAAATATAAGTATTTGAATAAACGTTCTGAAGCCAGAATCCGCTCCAGAAATCGTGAATGCCGCCCGATGGCTCGTTGCACTTGCAGCGGATTTCAAAATAACCGCGGATGTATTCTTTTATAAGACGAAGCCTTGCGGTATACCAGCCCTCGCCGTATTCGCCGTTTTCAAGATACTCGGAGGTAAAGACCAGATTGCCGTCTCTGACGGATAACTGACCCGGCGAAAGAAAACTCTCTCCGCGGGGGCCGACATTCACATCGCCCCAGAGATCGCGGTTCAGCGAATCGCCGTCAAATTCATCATAAACATAGAGCGTGTAACCCGTGAGGTCCGGCGGAGCGGGCTCGGCAGGCTTTTTGCCGCCGCCGAAAAGGCCGGTGAAGAATAATATGACCGCAGAAAAGAATGCGAAGATTTTTTGAAATATGCTCTGCATGATTTAATCCTCAATATAAATATCTTGATTATGATTTGAATCTATGATATAGTGAATACATAATAAATCCGTTTGAGAACCTTCCGTGCACAAAGGCTGTTTGTGTGCGGAGTTTTTTACGGGAGGTTTAATTATGTGGTCAATGCTTTATCCGATAATGATAATCGTAATTTCAAACATTCTCTACAATATCTGCACCAAATCAACGCCTGCCGCGGTCAATCCCTTCGCCGCGCTGTCAATTACTTATCTGATTGCGGCGGCTGTTTCCTTCGCGACATTTTTCATCGGCGCAAAAGGGAAAAACATCCTCGCTGAATTCGGCAAAACGAACTGGACGACCTTTGTGCTGGGCGTCGTTATTATAGGCCTTGAGCTCGGTTACATTCTCGCCTACCGCAACGGCTGGGCGATGAATACGGTCTCCGTCACCGCAAATATAACCCTTGCCGTCGCGCTGATTTTTGTGGCGCTGATATTCTACAAAGAAAAGATTACGGCAAAGCAGATTGCCGGCATCATCCTCTGCGGCGGCGGACTTGTTTTAATCAATATTTAAGAAATACGGTTATCACTCAAATATCGAATTACAGAAATTGATATAATCCTCAATAACCTCTTCAAAGAACGGGCTGAGGTAAATATTGAAATGGCCGCAGTCGTATTCTTTATACTTCATATTCGCGGCCTTTTTCGCGAGCTGAATTGTCTTATATGCGCTCGCGAGGTTGTCTTTTTTGCAGGCGGCGACATAACATAAACCATTATGAAGAATAAAAAGCAGAGGACTGCGCATTCAATTGCGATTATCATTATGAATTACCCCTCAGTTTGCACTCTATTGCTTTGCTGATATACTCCGCCGTTCCTTCTCCGTGATTATTAATATTGTTTCTGAAGCGCTCATCGGCAGAATACATCCGACCGAGTCCTGCGAGAATCTCATCAGAGCAGTTATAGAAATTTGCGGTAATATACGCCTGAAGTTTTGAAACAAACCCCAGCGCCTCGGATGAATCCGGGGCGTTTTTATTCTGCATACACGCGGCAAATTCGCCGAAGATACTGTCAAGCCCTTCGAT
Organism: Clostridia bacterium; assembly: GCA_017552845.1. Classification (GTDB taxonomy): domain Bacteria; phylum Bacillota; class Clostridia; order Oscillospirales; family Acutalibacteraceae; genus CAG-177. The sequence continues at coordinate 1,754 of JAFZOE010000263.1, read as the reverse complement.
AATTTCCGCGGTATTTTCTTTTGAATTGCCTGCCGTCTTTGCCGAAAACTCTTTGTAAGCTTCGGTATTTCCCCAGCGTTCGGCGGCTTCGGCTTTGTATTTTATATCAAAACTATCACTCATAAAAATCAGACCTTTTCAAAAATCAATAGTTTACTCCCCACTGACGACATTCACAAGGCAGTCGGCCCTCATGCCGTTCCACTCGAGGAACACTCTGGTTGAGCCCTCGCCGACCGGATACATCCGCCCGCCGACTATTTTAACGACGGATTCATCATAGCCGTAAAACCTTGTCCCGAGCAGAATCGGGAAGCAGTAGCGGTCATCGTCAAAAGCCATGGTTATAATCTGCGTCGGTTCTGAAATATTGTAAGCCTGCTTTTCCGCCTTGATTATCAGGATATGCGGAATTGCTTTCACGGGTCTTGTGTTGACGGGCGTCAGAATATTTTCCTGCGCGGCGTCGTCAGTATCGGGAGCGTCCGCAAGAGAAAGGTCAATCTTATGAAGCCTCGTCGACCAGCCCGGAGGGCCCCATTCGCCGTAAGCGTAGCCGAGATAAACGGGATCGCCTTTGCCGATATGGCCGTCCGCGCGGCCGGAAATTCCGCAGTTGTGGAGATAGCGCGCGGTGTTGGTCTTTATGATATCGCTCGGGCGGAAATTAAGGCCGTCAAAGGATTCCCAGACCGCGACATAGCTTCCGGTCGAAAAACGTTTCTCGGTGAAAACTGCGATGAAGCGGCCGTATTCGTCAAGATATTTCACATCCGCAGAGTCTCCGCCTGTTTTATCGGGGATTGCGATGCCCTTGTATTCAAGCGTTGCGGGCCAGTTTTCATCGGTCGCGTCGGCGACGGCAAGGCGGGTCGAGGTTGTCGTAGTATTCCAGCTGTAATAAATATAGAGCTTGTCGCCCATAAGCACGAACGAAGGCTCGCCCGCGCCCCAGTAATCGGGATTCTCGGTATATTCAATCAGCGGATAAGGCTCGCTTCCCCAGCCGTCTCCGGTCCATTTCTCATAAGGTCCGTCGGGAGATTTGCTCCTCGCGACGCAGATATCGTTGTCAACGCCTCTGTTATCGAGAGTCGTCGTGTAGCCGATATAGTAGTATCCGCCGAATTTGATGACGCCCGGATCGCAGGTTGAGAGATTGTCCCATCCGCCGCCGGTCGGCTGCAGAGCAGCCTTTTCGGAGCTTCTGTCTTTTCCGCCGTCATAGAGGCGGGTATAACCGACAAGATCCGAAATATCGCCGGGGCCGTCTGTCGCCCACCAGAGATCAACGCTTCCGTCTGTATTGAGAATCATCGACGGGCCGTAGCGGTAGGCGCCGCCCTCCTCCACGGGATTGAAGATATCGATGCCTGTATCGGGAGCGTCGGCGCGGATATATTTTGAAGAATCGCCCTCTTCAACCGGAGCGGACGGCTCAAAGTCCCCGCCGCCGCGTGCGGTATTGAATACGCTCAGCAGGGCGAAAACGCCCGCGAGCACCGTTTTTATGACAAGATAGAATTTATTCATACTGTTTACCTCTGTTTATCCGTTACGGCTTCCCGGGATTTTCAAAGTAATCATTGTTGCTTTTTTATCACGACAGCGATCGCGGGGATTTCACAATCCGTCTTTTCAATATCGGATATCTCATTGATCAAAGCGCCGGGAATCATCAATGCATTTCCGCATGCAGTTACAAGCGATGTAATCTCCGATACGGAGCCTGTCAGCAGGCTCTGAGCAATAAT
>JAFZOE010000262.1 GCA_017552845.1 Clostridia bacterium | reverse complement strand
TTCAAAGAGAGCGGCGGGCACATTCTTATCATATTTCGAATAGAATCTGCACTGCCTTATCGGATGTCTGCCTAGAGTAATTGCGTTTTTCATATCAGCCCTCCGGAACAGTCAGTTTGTGTTTCCTGTCAAATATACTGCCGAGTGTCGAAACTGCAGCGGCCGCAATGCTTACAATAAGCATAATCGTGAATACCGAATTCCAGCCGGATTTCTCCGAAACAGCGCCGAGAGAATAGGCGGTGATTGTGCTGCCGACATAGCAGAAGGTATTCAGCAGTCCTGCGGCAAATCCCGAGTTTATCATAGCTCTTCTGTCGAGCGGGAACATGCTGGTAATTACATTGTTTACCATTGCCATTGTTGCCGATGTCAGCATAAAGCAGATCATAATCGGAACAATCGAATGAATTCGCAGGAACAGAATTATTCCCGCGCAGAGAATTGCGCTGAAAGTATATAGCAGGACGTTCATCGCATTATGTGATCTGATTCTGTCGTGAATCATTTTAATAACGCCCGCAGAAAGTGTTGATACAAGCGGGAGCAGGAGAGTCAGGAGAATCGAGAACGACTGCGACACGCCGAATTCCTCATAAAGCAGATTAGGAACCCAGGTGTTAATACCGTCTTTTATGAAGCCGTTCGCAATCCCGGCGAGCGCAACGGTTATCAGCATCATCCATATTATATTGCTTTTTCTGTAACTCTTCTGAGATGTCTGCTGCTTTTCCCTGATTATTTCAGGCGGCTTTTCGCTGCCGTATAGAATGAACCACAAAATTGCGGTGATAAACAGCAGAATGCTCGCTGTGTAGAAAGTATATTTCCAGTTAAAGAACTTAACGAACAAAGCAGAAAGACCGTAGACTACAAAGGTGCCGAAAGTGTTTGTAGTGCTCATCGCCATAATTGCCGACGGCATCTTCTTATCGCTGACGAATTCGGAAATTGTTTTTATTATCGTTGTCCATAAAACCGACTGCACACAGCCGTTAATCAGCCAGATATACTTCATAACGGACACGGAACTGCACATCGGCATAATGAAATTTATAATGCCTGAAATAAACAGCGAGCCGAACACCATATATCTGCCGTTATAGTGCTTTGAGAGAATTCCGTTGACCAGCTGTCCTATACCGTAGGCAAAGAAGAAGAATGAACTGACAAGTCCGACAGTCGCTTTCGGCTGGCCTGTTTCGGCTACGATTGCAACTATTGACGCGCCGAAATTCAGCCGACCCACATACGCTATCGCGTAGGCGAGCCAGCAGATGAATATTATCCTGTTTTCTTTTTTGGAATCAGTCATTTCCGCCGAACGCTTTTTCAAAGCGCTTCATGGCTTCAACTGTGTTTTCGTGAGTTGAGAATGAAGTCAGGCGGAAATAGCCCTTGCCGTTTTCGCCGAAGCCCTCTCCGGGAGTGCCGACCACGTTTGCTTTTTCAAGCAGAGCGTCAAAGAATTCCCAGGAGCCCATATTTCCGGGGCATCTGAACCAGATATAGGGAGAGTGCTTGCCGCCGCAATACCAGATTCCGAGTCGGTCGAGCGTATCTGTGATTGTCTTCGCGTTTTCTTTGTAATAATCGATGTTTTCTTTTATCTGCTTTTTGCCTTCCTCGGTAAAGACGGCGGCGGCGCCTTTCTGAACAATATATGAAACGCCGTTGAATTTGGTGGTCTGCCTTCTGAGCCAGAATTTATTCAATTTGTGACCGTCTCTCTCGAGTGCGAAGGGAACTACGGTATATCCGCATCTTGTGCCCGTGAATCCAGCGGTTTTTGAGAATGAGCAGAATTCTATGGCGCAGGTCTTGGCGCCGTCTATTTCATAAATGCTTCTCGGAAGAGATTCATCAGAAACAAAGCATTCATAAGCCGCGTCAAAAAGAATTACAGCATTGTTTTCGTTTGCATAGTTCACCCATTCAACCAGAGCGGCTCTGTCGTAGCAGGCGCCTGTTGGATTATTGGGGGAGCAGAGATATATCAAATCCGCTTTAATGCTCTTGTTCGGAAGGGGGAGGAAATTGTTGCTCTCATCCGCCTTGAGATAAACTATCTCTCTGCCGTCCATGGTGTTGGTATCTACATAAACCGGATATACCGGGTCGGGAACGAGGACAACATTATCCTTTGAGAATATATCGAGAATGTTTCCGAGATCGCTCTTCGCGCCGTCTGAAACAAATATCTCATCTTTATCGAGCTCAACGCCCTTTTCTGCATAGTAATCTTTAAGAGCATTCTTTATGAAATCATAGCCCTGCTCAGGGCCGTAGCCCTTGAAAGTTTCGCCACGCGACATATCTTCAACACCGAAATGAAGCGCCTCGATTACCGTAGGAGCAAGCGGGCGCGTGACGTCGCCGATTCCAAGGCGGATTATATCAGCGTCTGGATGGCTCTCTTTGAATTTTGCTGTTCTTTTTGCTACCTCTGAGAAAAGATAGCTTTCTTTGATATTGAGATAATTTGAATTGATGTGTGCCATTATTTTATTTCTCCTTCAAATGAAAATGCTGCGGGACCTTTCATTATGACCGTTCCGTCGGATTTATACATAACCTCAAGGTCTCCGCCTATGAGTTTTACCGTTACAAATTCGTCTGCTCTGCATCTGCCCGTCTTTACCGCCGCCGAAACCGTTGCGCAGGCTCCCGTTCCGCAGGCGAGAGTTTCTCCGCTGCCTCTTTCCCATACTCTCATCTTGAGTGTAGTTGGATCGATGTATTCAACAAACTCAGTGTTTATTCTTTCAGGGAATCTTGGATTATTCTCATATCCAGGGCCGATTTTTTCGAGGTCAAGAGAATCGATTCCTTCGGTGAAGATTACGCAGTGGGGATTTCCCATCGAAACGCAGGTGATTTTATCTGTTCTGTCACCGACTGTAAGCTCCTCTTCGACGACTTCGTCATTATCCGAAATGACCGGAATATTTTTTGCGGTAAAAACCGCTTTGCCCATATCAACAGTTACTTTTTCAACGATTCCGTCTTTTATGTCAAAATCGAGTTTCTTGATTCCGCTCAAGGTTTCAAGCGTAATTGAGGTTTTATCCGTAAGACCTTTTTCATATACATATTTGCCAATGCAGCGGGTCGCGTTTCCGCACATTTTGCCCTCGCTGCCGTCGGCATTGAACATTCTCATCCTGAAATCGGCAATCTCGCTCGGCATAATCAGAACTATGCCGTCGCCGCCGATTCCGAAATGCCTGTCAGAAAGTCTGATTGAAAGCTCCTCAGGGTTTTTTATTTTTTCTTCAAAGCAGTTGAAATAGATATAGTCATTGCCTATACCGTGCATTTTTGTAAATTTCATTTTTCTTCCCTCGTTTCCTCTTTGATTTCCTGTTCTTTTTCTTCGGTGCGTTTATTGATGAAGAATTTATTCATTATGAAGGAGGAAGACAAATGAATAGTTTATTAAAAAAGGCAATTGCTGAATGTATTGGTACTTTTGTATTAGTATTCTTTTCAGTAGGAACTGCAGTTGTTTCTCATGGAGATTATGTTGCTACAGCAATCG
>JAFZOE010000261.1 GCA_017552845.1 Clostridia bacterium | reverse complement strand
GCCGCGGTGCAGGTCGGAGTCCTCAGAAGAGTTGTTGTTCTCGACTGTTCTCAGGACAGGACCGATTATCTTGAGCTTATCAACCCCGAGATAATCGATACCGAAGGCGAGCAGCGTGAGCAGGAGGGATGCCTCTCACTGCCCGGCGAATGCGGAATCACTCTGCGCCCCGCCGTAGTCAGAGTCAAGGCTCAGGACAGAGAGGGCAACTGGTGCGTTTACAAGGGCGAAGGTCTCAAGGCGAGATGCTTCTGCCATGAAATAGACCATCTTGACGGCATTCTTTTTACCGACAGGGAAATAAAGGATGTCTCCGAAATACAGAATGAAACGGGTAGCGGTCAATGAGAATTGTTTTTATGGGAACTCCCGATTTCGCCGTTCCCTGCCTTCAGCGTCTCATAGACACCGGGCACGAGGTTGCGGGAGTATTCACTCAGCCCGATAAGCCGAAGGGCAGGCACGGAACTCTCACGCCGCCTCCGGTAAAAGAGCTGGCGCTGAAATATGATATACCCGTTTTTCAGCCCGTAAAGATGAAAGACGGCACGGCTCTTGAAATGCTCAGAAGCGTTTCGCCCGAGCTGGTTATAGTGGTGGCATACGGCAAAATCCTGCCGCCCGAAATTCTTCATCTGCCCGAATACGGCTGTATCAATATCCATGCTTCACTCCTGCCGGAGCTCAGAGGCGCCGCGCCGATTCAGTGGGCGATTCTCAAAGGCTTTGACAAAACCGGTGTAACCTCAATGCAGATGGATGAGGGACTTGATACCGGCGATATGCTGATGAAAGCGGAGATTCCCATCGGTGAGAATATGAACGCAGAGGAGCTTCACGATGAGCTTTCCGCGCTCGGAGCCGATGTGATGGAGAAAACCATAGATGCGCTTATTGCAGGCAAGCTTTCTCCCGAAAAGCAGAGCGGAGAATCCTCCTATGCCTCAATGCTCTCCAAGGAGCTTTCACCGATAGACTGGAATAAATCCGCAAAAGAAGTGCATAACCATATAAGAGGTCTTTACGGCTGGCCCTGCGCGAGCGCGAAGCTCGGGGGCAAAACAGTCAAGATTCACCGGAGCGTCATCGACGGCAAAACAGATAAGAAACCCGGCGAAATAACAGAAAAAGACGGATGCCTCAAAGTCGCCTGCGGAGACGGCAGGGCAATAGAAATACTTAATCTTCAGGCGGAGAACAAAAAAGCAATGAGCGCCGCGGATTACCTCAGAGGGAATCCGATAGGCGAAGACAGATTTGATTGAGAGGTGAATACCTATGCTGTTGGGCTTTGATCCTTTGTATTTCATACTTGTTATCCCGTGTATCATTATCTCGGTGATAGCGCAGTATAAAGTCAAATCAACTTATAAAAAGTATTCTCAGGTCCGCAACACCAGAGGACTGACCGGAGCTCAGGCGGCTCAGGAGATACTTGCCTATTACGGCATAACCGATGTCGCGATTCAGATGATAGGCGGAACTCTTACCGATAATTTCAATCCGAAGACAAGAGTGATATCCCTCTCCGAAGGCGTATATAACAGCACCTCAATCGCCGCTGTCGGAGTTGCCTGCCACGAAGCGGGCCACGCCGCGCAGTATGCAGAGAATTATGCTCCCATAAAGCTTCGCAACACGATTATACCCATCTGCAATATCGGCTCGACTATCTCTATCCCGCTTATTCTAATCGGATTTTTCCTCGCTTCCAGAGTTGCATCGGTTTTCAGTTTTCTTATCACTATAGGAATTCTGCTCTATGCTACTGTATTCATTTTCCAGCTTGTCACTCTGCCCGTTGAATTCAACGCGAGCAGAAGGGCGATTAAAGTCATAAGCGAAATGAATCTCCTCTATGATGAGGAAGTATCGGGCGCCAAAAAAGTGCTTTCCGCCGCCGCGATGACCTATGTCGCCGCGATGCTCGTTTCCCTTGCAAACCTTCTGAGAATCATGATCAGATTCTCCGGCAGAAGAAACTAAGGAGTCATAAATGAAAAATCCCCGTCAGATTGCCTTTGAGGCATTGCTGAAAATTCATAAAGAGGGCGCGTATTCAAACCTTGTGCTTGACAGTATGCTCAGCGCGAATCCCGAGCTCGACGAGAGAGACAGAGCCTTTGTATCAAATCTTGTTTACGGCTCGCTCGATCACATGATTATAATCGACTATAATCTGAGCCTCTATCTCAACCAGCCCTCAAAGAAGCTCAAG
>JAFZOE010000005.1 GCA_017552845.1 Clostridia bacterium | reverse complement strand
TCATCAATCTCGGCGAGCTGAGGGCCGCCGTAGCCGGCGACTATAATGACGGGAAGGTCGGTGTATCCTTCGGCGGCGGAATACGCGACAATATGCAGGCCGCAAAGTAAAATGGATACGACAGTCAGTAAAGCAATAACCTTTTTCATTCTATTCACCCCGGATAAATATGCTCAGATAATGCTAAAAATCAATTATGCCGGATTATCTTTGAGCCAGGCAACCGTATCGCGCAGGGAATCCTCCGCGCTTCTCGGATTGTAGCCGAGCTCTTTTGCCGCCTTTTCATAAGTGAAATCGCAGTTTTCGCAGATTTTGTTTATCGAAAACTCGGTCAGCACGGGCGGCCATTTCATAGTCTTGAAGAAAAGGGCAATTTCGGGGCAGAGATGGAGCAGAGTCTTTTTGCCCATCTTGATTACCGGAGGATGTCTGCCGTTGATTTTCGCGAGAGTCGCGATGAATTCATCGACAGTGAGCGTCTCTCCGCAGAGGAAATATGCCTGACCACCCCTGCCTTTTTACGCGGCGGCTATCATACCCTGAGCCACATCGCGGACATCGACAAAATTATATGCTCCGAAATCGAGGCTGACTATAAACAGCCCCTTTTCATAGAGATTTATCATAGTGCATACGCTGTTGTTATGGTAAATATCATCAGGGCCGATGACGCAGCTCGGCTGGATGACTACGGTCTTTAGCTCTTCGCAGTTGGAATCAATCACAAACTGGCTCGCCGCCGCCTTTGATTTGCCGTATGCATCCGAAACAGCCTCTTTATCGAAATAATCGAATTCCCTGACGGGATGCATATCGTCGGTGACCTTTATGCAGTCAACCGAGGATACAAACACGAGATTCTTAACCCCGCAGGCCTTGCAGGCTTTGACGACATTCACCGTGCCGTCATAGTTTACCTTCCAGACGAGGTCGTCCTTCGTGCCGGTGATATCAATCATACCCGCGACATGATAGACGGTTTCAGCGCCCTCAAAAGCCCTGAGCAGATAATCATAATCATTGATATCGCCCAGACACTGCTCGCAGCCGAAAACGGCGAGCTCGGGTCTGTCCTTACGCATGGAAAGACGGACTTTTCCGCCTCTCGAGGTAAGCTCCTTGACAAGCGAATAACCTATATAACCGTTCGCGCCGGTTATAACGGAAAGAGAATTATTCATTTTTTCCACCTCACAAAAACCGGAACGCGGATAACATACCCCCCGTATCCGTGAACCGGAAAGACACACAGTGTCCCCTGACTATCTGAAGATTTTATTCAGCCAGCTGATACATAAATCAAACCAGGCCGCGCAATCCTCATTATATTCAACCTCTTCTTTGTTGCCGTAAACCGTGGAATCGGCAAGGGAGAAGCCGTGCCACCCCTGAGAGAAGATATGCATCTCAAAGGGAATCTTATGCTCATCGAGCGCTTTCGCGTAGGTGAGCGAATTCGCTATCGGCACGCAGTTATCCTCCGCTGAAGCGAAAATGAACGCGGGAGGAGTCTTTTTATCGACCTCGGTATCGAGCCCCGGAATCGGAGTCGCGAGAATCGCGCCGATTTTTTCGAGGATGCAGGGATAGCCAAGAATCTGCGCATCCGGTCGCTCTTCGCCCATTGTAGAGAGCGCGGCGCAGAGATGACCCCCAGCGGAAAAACCGATTGCCGCAATCCGATCGGGATCGATTTTCCATTCCTGCGCGTGTTCTCTGATTATTCTCATCGCCTCGGTCGCGTCGTCAAGCGGCTTCGGGAAGGCACTGTTTTCATTCAGGGAATACCTGAGGATGAACGCCGCGTAGCCCTTGCCCATAAAAGCGAAGGCTATCGGCTCCGCCTCCCTGTCGGAACACATTTTATACGCGCCGCCGGGGATTACGAGAATGCAGGGGTGCTCCTTTCCGTCATCCAGCAGGTAACTGACGAGGAAGGAGGGGATTTCCTCCCGCCACAGCGGAATTCTGTCGGGGCTTGTCGTCATGG
>JAFZOE010000260.1 GCA_017552845.1 Clostridia bacterium | reverse complement strand
CCAGGGGGCGTCGTATCTGTCGCTCCAGATTCCCTGAAGATTCATCGGCTGTGTGCCGGGGCGCGAGGATGAAATTGCAAGATACCTGCCGTAATTGTAAACCAACTCGATAAGCCCGATATCGCTCTTGTCCTTCTTGAATGCTTCAAGGCGTTTATCGGTCGGCAGACTGCTGCCCGCGCCCTCGATATTCAGCGACATTCTCGAATAGATGTTGCGGTAATCCTTAACAGCTTTGTCTTTTGTTTTCTTATCGAATACAAATTCTCCGAGACGCTTTTCGACAACGGATTTATATTCCTTGCCGTCGAGATATGGATGCCTGTCAAAGCCGTTGAAACTTGTCTCGCAGGCGAATACAATCTTTGACTCGGTTGCGTTTTCGATATTGATTATATTTCCTCTCGCATCGAGTTTCCCGTCCGTAAAGATGCGGAAACCGGCGAGGAATCTGATGCCGCGCATTTTCGGATTTTCATAATATTTCTTATTCGGGCACTCGTTGTCAACGGCATTTTCGCCGTGGCATTCGCCGCTGAGCCAGAGTGTATCGTTATCGGCAATCGCGAAAGAGAGCAGAGGAGAATCGGCGGATACAGAGAAGGATACCGGCTTATCGGACCTTATAACCGAGCAGATGACCTTATCGGGATAAGATGCGAAATATTCGCGCTCGATTTTAACTTTGCCCGCCCTGTATTCAACCTTTGCGACCGCTTCGGAAATATCGAGCGAGCGCCTGTAATCCGTAATTTTGCCGGTTGTGTCAAATTTTATTTTGAGATTGCCGAGCGGCAGATATGCCTGACTCCATACGCTTTCAAATTTTGTTTCAATTACTTTGCGCGCCTCGTGAAATTTGCCTTCGAGGGAGAGCTTTCTGGCCTTTTCAAAAGCTTCCGGAGCGCCTTTTCTGAATGTATCTTTGGGCCTGCCTGTCCAGAGTTCGTCGTGATTGAGAGCGAGCACTTCCTCTTTCGTTCCGCCGTAAATCATCGCTCCGAGCGAGCCGTTGCCTATCGGCAGAGCCTGAGTCCACGCCTTTGCGGGGGAGGTATAAAAGAGCAGTTCGTTGTTTTTCATCTTGTTTTCTCCGTTCTTTCGGTTATGAAAAAATTATACATTTGCCGCCGCTCTTTGTCAATCATAATAAAAATGAAAGAAAACTTGCATTATATAAAAATATTCTTGCATTTACATTCATTTTGATATATAATTTATCGGTAAAAAGGGGTGTTCCAATTGCCTGATAATATCAGCAGCAGAATAGATTTATACTATGAATCCCTCTCGAAGGGACATAAAAAGATAGCGGACTATATAAGAGCAAATTACGAAAAATCATCTTTCATGACCGCGGCAGAGCTCGGCAGAGCGGTCGGCATCAGCGAATCCACCGTAGTCCGTTTCGCCGTGAATATCGGCTTTTCGGGTTATCCCGAGCTTCAGAAGAATCTGCAGGAAATGGTAAAGAGCCGCCTCACCAGCGTTCAGAGAATGGAAGCGGCCAAAAGAAACGACGGCAGGGATTTTCTTGACTCCGCATTTTCGGCAGATATTGAGACAATAAAAAAGACTCTTGACGGCCTGTCGAGAGAAGATTTTTACGGTGCTGTAAGCGCAATCAATTCCGCGCGCAGGATTTATATTCTCGGTGTCCGCTCCTCAGCCTCCATAGCGAGCTTTGCGGCGTTTTACATGGGCTTTCTTTACGATGTGGTCCTTGTGGATACGTCGGCAACCAGCGAAATGTTTGAGCAGATGTTCAGAATTGACGAAAACGATGTCTGCATAGCGATCAGCTTCCCGAGATACTCTTCAAGAACGGTCAAAGCTCTTAAATTCGCCCGTTCAAGAGGAGCAAAAATAATTTCCGTAACCGACAGCGCGATTTCACCGATTGCCCCGCTTGCGACTTATCTTCTGCTTGCGGGCAGCAGCATGGTTTCGTTTGTCGATTCCCTTACCGCTCCGCTCAGCCTTGTGACCGCCCTTGTGGCCGCGAGCGCCGATGAGAGGGAGAAGGATGTTCATGACAGCCTCGAGCAGCTCGAGCAGATCTGGGATGAATATCATGTTTACCGCACCGGCGAGGATGACAAATGATGAGAACACGGGTTCTTGTAATCGGCGCCGGTCCTGCGGGTATGATGGCTGCGGGCACTGCCGGAGAAAACGGCTGCGACGTTCTGCTTCTTGAAAGGAATCAGAAAAACGGCAGGAAGCTGATGATTACCGGCAAGGGCAGATGCAATGTTTCAAATAACTGCAAGACGGTTCAGGAGCTTATTGACAATGTCCCCGGAAACGGCAGATTTCTCTTCGGCGCTTTTTCAAAATTCATGCCTTCCGACCTGGTCGATTTCATCGAAAGCAGGGGAGTGCCCTTAAAAGTTGAGAGGGGTAACAGAATTTTCCCTGTATCCGATAAGGCGGCTGATATCGTTGACTGCTTTGTATCCTATGCTCAGAAGCATTCACGCAGAATTGAAGGCAGAGCAATGGAGCTGATAATCGAATCCGGTGAAGTCAGGGGAGCGAGGCTTGAGAGCGGAGAAGTCCTGAGCGCCGATAAGGTTATAATTGCCACCGGCGGCCTCTCTTATCCTGCAACCGGCTCAACCGGCGACGGATACGCTCTTGCAAAGCAGGCGGGCCATACTGTAATCGATACCGCTCCTTCTCTTGTTCCTCTGGAAATCCATGAAGGTTTCTGCTCGGATCTTATGGGGCTTTCACTCAGGAATACGGCAATAAAACTGATCGACACCAAGCGCTCGGATAAAGTGATTTATAAAGATTTCGGCGAAATGCTGTT
>JAFZOE010000259.1 GCA_017552845.1 Clostridia bacterium | reverse complement strand
CATCGTATAAGGTTCAAGGCCCGTGTAATACATACAGGTCGAGATAGTGCCCGGAGTCGGATAAAAATCCTGAACCTGCTCCGGCCTTATACCCATCTTTTTGAGAAACGCCGCAAGCTCAACAGCTTCTTTCATCGTGCTTCCCGGATGGGATGACATGAGATAGGGCACAAGATACTGCTCTTTGCCCGCCTTGCCGCTGAGCGAAAAGTACTTCTTTGAAAACTCGATATATGCCTCGATATGCGGTTTTCCCATCTTATCAAGCACAGCTGCGGAGCAATGCTCCGGAGCCACCTTGAGCTGGCCGCTGACATGGTATTTCACAAGCTCTCTGAGGAAGCTGTCATCCTTATCCTGCAGGAGATAATCATATCTTATACCCGAGCGGATGAATACTTTTTTGACGCCGGGCAGTGAGCGGACTTCTCTGAGAATATCAAGATATTCGCTGTGATCGGCCTTGAGATTGGGGCACGGCGTAGGCGCAAGACAGTGTTTGCCTTTGCATAAGCCCCTCTTCTCCTGACCGTCGCAGGACGGACGGCGGAAATTTGCGGTCGGTCCGCCTATATCGTGAATATATCCCTTGAAATCGGGCAGTTTTGTGAGCAGTTCGGCTTCTTTGGTAATAGATTCTTTGCTCCGGACGGTTATGTATCTACCCTGATGAAAAGCGAGAGAGCAGAAATTACAGCCGCCGAAACAGCCGCGGTTATGGGCAATCGAGAAACGGACCTCCTCAATGCCCGGAACACCGCCGTCCTTCTCATACATGGGATGATATGTTCTCTCAAAAGGCAGAGCATAGACGGCGTCAAGCTCTTCGGTCGAAAGAGGCATTGCGGGCGGATTCTGAACGAGCATCCTGCTGCCGTGCCTCTGCTTTATAGCCTTTCCTCTGAAGAAATCCTGCTCATCCTGCTGAATTCTGCAGGAGACGGCGTATTCTTTCTTTGAATTGACTACATTTTCAAATGACGGGCATTCCGCGCCCTGCCATGGAGTTTCGCGCACATCCACGCTGTAGCAGGTGCCTCTGACATCTCTTATCTGCGAAATTTCTTCACCTGCGGCTAAGCGGTTCGCTATTTCAACCACTGAGCGCTCGCCCATACCGAAGGAGAGCAGGTCGGCGCCTGAATCAAGGAGAATCGAGCGGCGGATTTTATCATCCCAGTAATCATAGTGGGCAAAGCGCCTCAGAGACGCTTCGAGGCCGCCGATTATAATCGGAATTGAACCGTATAATTCGCGGATTCTGTTGCAGTAGACAATGACGGCGCGGTCCGGCCTGAGGCCTGCCCTGCCGCCGGGTGAATAGAAATCCCTGCTCCTCGGCTTTTTGGCGACAGTATAATGAGCGACCATTGAATCGATATTGCCGCTGGTCACCATAAAACCGAGCCTGGGTTTGCCGAAGCGCCCGAAATCAGCGCTGCTTCTCCAATCGGGCTGCGCAAGAAACGCAACCCTGAAGCCCGCATTTTCGAGCACTCTGGTAATTATAGCCGCGCCGAAGGACGGATGATCGACATAAGCATCGCCGCTCACATAGACAAAATCGACCTCGTCCCATCCGCGCGCCTTCATATCCTCTTTTGTAACGGGAAGAAAACTCATATCAGAATTCGTCGTCATCTGATGACGCATTATCATCCGCAAAAATATCATCGATATTCAGGAGCGGATCGGAAAAATCATCGTCATCGTCATAATAACCGTCATCAAAGTCACCGGAATCATCCGATTCATCGGCAGTATCGTCTGCGGGAGTTTCCTGAGACTCTTCACCGGTTTCGAGAACAACCTCTTCGGGTTCATCAGCACCGAAATCGCCGAGCTCAACCTCCTCGGGCAGTTCTTCACTCTCCTGCGCCGGGATTTCCGGCTCACCGGGCTCTTCGGTTACGGGCTCTTCGGGGATGAATACAACTTCCACATCATCCGTCTCTGCGGATTCTTCATCCTCTTCATCCTCATATATATCGGCAAAGCCGTCTTCATCGGTTTCGTCAGCCGGTTCATCCTGCGTTACCGTTTCGTCTTCATCCTCATAGATGTCGGCAAAATCGTCAGTCTCTTCTGCGGATGATTCTTCATCAACCTCTTCAATATCATCCTCATCATATTCGTCTTCATCGTAATCCGGCTCGTCAGCATCGGGAACAATATCGGGCTTCTTGTCTAAATCCGTGAAGTCCATCTGGATATTATACGGCTGTTTGCCGGTGCTCTCCGCGAGCGCCTGACGCTCATACCATTCCTGCGAAGTGATAAGCACCTGCCTGGGTTTTGCGCCCTCTGCAGGGCCGACAATACCGGTTTCCTCAAGCTGATCCATAACTCTCGAAGCCCTGGCATAGCCGAGCTTGAGCTTTTTCTGGAGCATTGTGGTCGATGCCTGACCGGCCTGAATCACGCACTCTGCCGCCTGATTATACATAGGATCAAGCGTTTCGTCAGTGTCGTTATCGGCGGCATGTTTGCCGTCTGTAGCGGCGGCTTTCGCATCGATTTCACGCATAACCTCATCATCGTATGTTGCTTCTGACTGCGAACTGATATGCGTTACTATCCTCTCGATTTCGTCATCAGATATGTAACAGCCCTGAACTCTAATAGGATCCCTGGTGCCGGGAGGTAAGAACAACATATCACCATTACCGAGAAGTTTCTCGGCACCATTTCTGTCAATGATTATTCTTGAATCCATCGACTGAGAAACTGAAAGAGCGATTCTTGATGGAATATTGGATTTAATAAGGCCGGTAATCACGTCTGCAATAGGTTTTTGGGTTGCAATAATAAGATGAATGCCTGCGGCACGCGCCATCTGGGCAAGACGGATAATTGAATCCTCAACCTCTTTGGGTGAAGTCATCATAAGGTCTGACAACTCGTCAATGAATATAACTATACGATGCATCTTTTCAAGATCTTTTCTGCTTCTGCAGAGTTTGTTGAAACCGCCGATATCCCTGACACCCTGCTCGGCAAAGACCCTGTATCTTCTCTCCATTTCGCTGACCGCCCAGCCGAGAGCGCCGGTGGCTTTGCGCGGATTCGAAACAACGGGTATTTCAAGATGTCCTATGCCGTTATATTTAGTGAACTCAACCTGTTTCGGATCAATCATCACAAGCTTAACCTCTTCGGGCGTAGCATTGTAAAGAATTGAAACTATCATTGAATTGAGGCAGACGGATTTACCGGAGCCCGTAGTTCCCGCGACAAGCAGATGCGGCATTTTTGCAATATCGGCAATAATGAGTTTGCCCGTGATATCCTTGCCGAGAGCGATGCTGAGCTTGCTCTTTGCGCTTGCTCTTCTGAAATCGTCGGTGTCAATGAGCTCGCGCATGGTAACCATGGATTTCGTTTCATTGGGAACTTCGATGCCGATTGCAGATTTGCCGGGAATCGGAGCTTCTATTCTGACGCTCTTCGCGGCAAGACGCATCGCCAGATCGTCGGAGAGCGCGGTAATCTTCGAAATACGCACGCCCGCCTCCGGCACAAGCTCATATCTCGTGACCGAAGGACCTCTGACAATATTTGTAATCTGCGCTCTGATTTTGAAACTTTCGAGCGTTTCTATAAGCTTATTTGCACCCTGAAGCTGTCTTTCCGCAAGATTTGTGACAGAAGTATCAAACTGCGGAGGTTCAAGCAGGTCGATAGGAGGCATAATATATTCCTCGGAATTGACCTTGCGGATATCGGGCTGAGCAGGCTTTTCGACTTTGGGAGCGGTCTTTTCTGCTTTCTCTGCCTTTCCGGCTTTCTTTTCCTTAGCTTTTTTGCCCGCCTTACCTGGGACCTTTCCGGCTTCGGCTGCCGCACCGGCGACAGTAAGAGATGCGGGAACCGCCGCGGCCGCCGCGCCCGTATCAACAATGACAGGCATTGCGGGCTCGGCAAGAGCTCCGCCGCCCGCTCCGGGAACGGTCGGAATCTTTATTGAAATATCGCTGCCCGAGGTAAATTCGCCGGGCTTTTCCTTTTTAGTATCATCGGTAAAGAGCTCCGGAGGAATGCTCGCTCTGCGCCTTGATTCTTCCGCAAGAGCACGCTCGGTCTCCTCCTCTTCGAGCCTTCTTCTCTCCTCTTCCTCAGCCTCTCTCTCAAGCCTCTTCTGCTCTCTCTCCTCGGCGAGGCGGGTATAGTTATCCTTGCTCTTTCTTCCCATGCGGGCAAAGAAGCGCACAATTCCCGGAATTGTGATTCCGGTCATAAACATAAACGCCGCAAAAGCGAGAATGATGACGGTAATCAGCGCGCCGGATCTGCCGAAAAGCTTCGCGATTGCTCCGCCGATAAACGAGCCGATGGCGCCGCCGCTCCACTTGGAATTCGGATCAATCCAGACTTCATGAACCTGCGCGAACAATTCCTTATCCTTGAGATATTCGGGCAGACTCTTGATGATATGAATCATCGAGGAAAAGAATACAACGAATATGCCGCCGAAAGCGAGATTGAACGCGGCACTCTTAACCGCTTTATTGCGCGCGCAGACTATTCCGAGATATATGAATATCAGCGGAACAATAAAAGCGGTAAATCCGAAAATGCCGAAAAGAGCGTTGTGAATAAGATTCCACACGCTTTCGCCTTCAAGCAGAATTACCGCCGCCGTAAATGCCGCAAGGCAGAAAAAGGCGACGGAAGCGCCCTGCCTCCTGCCGAAATTATCCTCCGGCGCGGGAGCGGGGTTTTGTGTTTTTGATTTGGGAGCAGCTTTCGCAGGGGGTTTCGAACCCGTCTGCCTGCCCGATGCGGCGGTCTTCGGAGCCGTCTTTGCCGCCGGTTTCTTCGGAATATCCGGCTCCTTTGATTTAGCGGATTTTGCAGAGCCGGTTGCCGGTTTTTTCTTTGGAGTGTTTGCCAACTGAGTTTCCCTCCTGAGTAATCTGATTTGTGAGCAATTATATTACCTGAAAAGAGTAAATTTTGGTAAATACACAGTTATTATATCACTATATATAAATTAAATCAAGATAAAATAAACAATATTTTGATACAATAGAAGTTGAATTATACAATGTATAGTGTTAAAATGTAATTTGAGGTGATTTTATGGACAGCAAAATCGAAAAGCTCAATGAGATGATAAAAAGCAACAGCCGGATCGTCTTTTTCGGCGGCGCGGGAGTCTCGACCGAGAGCGGCATCCCCGATTTCCGCTCGGCCGACGGAATCTATATGATGAATTATAAATATCCCCCGGAGGAGATAATCAGCAGAAGCTTTTTTGATGCTCACCCGAAGGAGTTTTTTGAATTCTATAAAAAGTATTTCTACTATCCCGATGCCAAGCCAAATATCGCCCACATAAAGCTCGCGGAGCTTGAAAAAGCGGGAAAGCTCAGCGCAGTCGTGACTCAGAATATAGACGGTCTGCACACAGCGGCAGGCAGTAAAAAAGTCTATGAACTGCACGGCTCGGTGCTCCGCAATTACTGCATGAGATGCGGCAAAAGCTATGATATTGATTTTATAGTAGGCAGCGACGGAATCCCGACATGCGATTGCGGCGGCACCGTAAAACCCGATGTGGTGCTCTATGAAGAATCCCTCGACGAAAATGTAATCACGGGCGCTGTCAATGCAATTTCAAATGCCGATATGCTTATTGTCGCTGGCACTTCTCTCAGAGTATATCCCGCCGCCGGATTCATCAAATATTTCAAAGGCGACAATCTCGTTCTCATAAACCGCGATTCCACGCCTATGGACGATATGTTCGGCCTTGTTATCAAAGGAAGCCTCGGCGACGTTATGAAGCAGATTTCGGTATAATATGCACAAAATCAACGCACAAATTGAAATTTTACTATTGATATAATAAATAATAAGTGATATAATAATTGTTTGTAAAAAAGTGTAAAACGGAGGTCATTTATGAACTATGATGTTGCGATTATCGGCGCGGGTGTTTCGGGCGCATTCATTGCCCGCGAGCTCAGCCGGTATCAGCTGAAAATTGCGCTTCTCGAGAAATGCAACGACCTTGCGATGGGAACATCCAAGGCGAATTCCGGCATAGTCCACTCGGGTTTTGACGCAATTCCCGGCACTCTCAAAGCAAAGCTCAATGTCAAAGGCACGGCGCTTATGCCCGAAGTCTGCAAAGCTCTGAGCGTTCCTTTCAAGCCCATCGGATCGCTGCTTGTCGCCTTCTGCGAAGAAGAGCTCAAGACTCTCGATACGCTCAAAGCGAGAGGCGAAGCAAACGGGGTTCCCGGCCTTGAAATCTATGATAAAGCGAAGCTCCATGAGGTTGAACCCGCGCTCAACGAAGACGCTGTTGCGGCTCTCTGGGCTCCCTCAGCTGGCATAGTCTGCCCCTATGAGCTGACTATCGGAGCGGCGGAAAACGCTGTTTCAAACGGCGTTGAATTCATCCGCAATTTTGCAGTTGACGCCATTGATTATGACGGCAACGAATTCACCGTAAAGAGCGGCGATAATTCAATCAAAACCAGATATATAGTTAATGCTGCAGGCGTATTCTGCGACGAAATTGCTGCTATGATAGGCGATAATTCCATTCACACAATTGCGAGAAAAGGCGAATATATGCTCTGCGACAAATCGGTCGGAAACACTGTAAAACACACGATTTTCCAGTGCCCGAATCCGATGGGCAAGGGCGTGCTCGTCACTCAGACCGTTGACGGCAATCTGCTTATCGGCCCGAGCGCGATAGATATTGAGGATAAAGAGAATACGGATACGACCTCCTCCACTCTCGCCTCAATTCTCGAGACGGCAAAGAAGAGCGTTCCCTCGCTAACGACCAGAGAAGTCATCACCTCATTCGCCGGCCTCAGGGCGCATCTCGAATGCGACGATTTCATTATTGAAAAGAGCAAGGCAAATGATAAATTCATAAATGTTGCGGGTATCGAATCGCCCGGCCTCTCCTCAGCGCCGGCTGTCGGTCTCTATGTGGCCGATATGATAGTATCGGACTGCGGAGCGGCTGAAAAGAGCGATTTCAATCCAGTCAGAGAAGCTCCTGTCAGATTCAGACATCTTTCAAACGAAGAGAGAAAAGCGCTGGTTGAAAAGAATCCCGCTTACGGCAGAATCATCTGCCGCTGCGAGACAATCACCGAGGGTGAAATTCTCGATGCCATCCGCGCTCCTGCAGGAGCAAGGGATGTAGACGGCGTCAAGAGAAGAACGCGTGCGGGCATGGGCAGATGCCAGGGCGGTTTCTGCGGCTCAAAGGTAGTTGAACTGCTCGCGAAAGAACTCGGCGTCGATATCAATGAAATCACCAAATTCGGCGGCGAATCGAAAATACTCTATGAGAGAACAAAGTGAGAAGGAGGAACGGCAATGCTTAATTACGATTTAGTAGTAGTCGGCGGCGGCCCTGCGGGCATGGCGGCGGCAATAAAAGCAAGAGAATGCGGCATTGACAGCATCCTCATTCTCGAAAGAGCCGAGTCGCTCGGCGGTATTCTCGAGCAGTGCATCCATACCGGTTTCGGCCTGCAGTATTTCGGCGAGCAGCTTTCGGGCCCCGAATACGCCGACAGATTCATCGAACAGGTCAACGATATGAATATCGAGTATAAGACCGATACCATGGTGCTCGATGTTACGGAAGATAAAACAGTTTATGCAGTCAACAAGAAGGACGGACTGCTTGAAATCAAAGCAAAATCGGTTATTCTCGCCATGGGCTGCAGAGAGAGACCCAGAGGCGCTCTGAATATTGCAGGCACCAGGGCGAGCGGCATCATGACCGCCGGCACGGCGCAGAAATATGTCAACATTGACGGCTATATGCCCGGCAAAAAAGTAGTAATCCTCGGCTCAGGCGATATCGGCCTTATCATGGCGCGCCGTATGACGCTTGAGGGCGCGAAAGTTGAATGCGTCTGCGAGCTTATGCCGTATTCAAGCGGACTTACAAGAAACATAGTCCAGTGCCTTGATGATTTTGATATTCCCCTGTATCTGAGCACGACAGTTATTGATATACACGGCAAAGACAGGGTAACGGGAGTTACGATAGCGAGTGTTGATGAAAACCGTCAGCCGATTCCAGGCACAGAGAGAAGAATTGATTGCGACACGCTGCTACTCTCAGTCGGTCTTATCCCCGAAAACGAGCTTACCAAGAATGTCGGCATCGGTCTTGACAGAGTAACAAACGGCGCAGTCGTGGATGAATACAGAGAGACTGACCACGAAGGAATCTTCGCCTGCGGCAATGTTCTTCACGTTCACGATCTGGTTGACTTCGTCACTCAGGAGAGCCAGATTGTCGGCGAGGGCGCGGCGAGATACATTCAGGGCAAAAAAGGCGAGCCTGCATATATCACAACCAAGGGCGTCGGCGCGGTCCGCTATATAGTCCCGCAGAAGGTCAATATAAAGAACGAAGGCGATGTCAAACTCTTCTTCAGAGTCGGCTCCACCTTCAAGAATGCGACAGTCAAGGTCAGCTATGACGGAAACGAGCTTATCAGCCGCAAGAGGCCCCGCCTTGCACCCGGCGAAATGGAGAATGTTACAATCAAAAACGATATGCTCAAAGGATTCGCCGAGGGCGGCGTAATTGAAATAACTGTGGAGGCGTGAGAAAATGACAAGAAATATCACATGCGTAACATGCCCCATGGGCTGTTCGATAACGGTTGAAATCAACGACGCCGGCGAGGTCGTATCCGTCAGCGGTAACACCTGCAAGCGCGGCGAAACCTATGCAAAAAACGAAGTCACCCATCCCGCGAGAAGCCTAGCGACAACGGTCAGAGTCAACGGCGGAATATATAACGTAGTCCCCTGCAAATCTTCCGAGGATCTGCCGAAGGAAAAGATTTTTGACTGCATGAAAGCGATAAACGAGGCGCGCGTTGACGCACCCGTAAAACTCGGCGATGTGCTCGTTGAAAACATCTGCGGCACGGGAATCAATATCGTCGCGACAAATCACTGCCCGGCAAAATAAAAACCAATATATGAAATGCCCGCAAGGAAATTCCTTGCGGGCTTGCTTTTTTATAAGCTTTATAAACCTAGATTATATTTCTCAGATTCTGGCAACGCCGCTCTTGCGGGCTGCTTCGGCAACTGCCTTGGCAACTGCGGGACCTACTCTCGGGTCGAATGCCTTCGGGATGATGTAATCCTCGCAGAGCTCATCATCGGAGATAAGGCTTGAGAGCGCTTCAGCGGCAGCCATCTTCATCTCTTCGTTGATGTCGCTCGCGCGGACATCGAAGGTGCCGCGGAATACGCCGGGGAATGCAAGAACGTTGTTGATCTGGTTGGGATAGTCGCTTCTGCCGGTGGAGATAACTCTTGCTCCGCCCGCTTTTGCGTCTTCGGGGAAGATTTCGGGAGTCGGATTCGCGCAAGCGAATACGATTGCATCCTTATTCATGGACTTAACCATATCAACGGTAACGGTGCCGGGAGCGGAAACGCCGATGAATACGTCAGCGCCCTTGATTACGTCTGCAAGAGTGCCCTGCTCGCCGTTAAGGTTGGTGACCTCAGCCATTTCTTCCTTGATCCAGTTGAGACCGTCTCTGCCCTTATATATAGCGCCTTTTCTGTCGGTCATAACGATATTTTTGAAGCCTGCGGAGAGGAGAAGCTTGGTGATTGAAATCGCCGCCGCGCCTGCGCCGGAGGTAACAACCTTGACATCTTCCTTCTTCTTGCCGACAACCTTGAGAGCGTTGGTAAGGCCGGCGAGGGTGATGATGGCGGTGCCGTGCTGGTCATCGTGGAAAATGGGGATGTCGCACTTCTCTTTGAGCTTGCGCTCGATTTCGAAGCAGCGGGGAGCCGCTATATCCTCAAGGTTGATGCCGCCGAAGGAGCCGGAAATGAGATAAATCGTGTTTACGATTTCATCAACATCCTTGCTCTTGATGCAGAGCGGGAAAGCGTCAACATCGCCGAAAGACTTGAAGAGAACGCATTTTCCCTCCATAACGGGCATACCTGCTTCGGGACCGATATCGCCGAGGCCGAGAACCGCGGTGCCGTCGGTAATAACAGCGCAGAGATTGTGTCTTCTGGTGAGCTCATAGCTCTTCTCAATATCCTTCTGGATTTCAAGACAGGGCTGGGCAACGCCGGGGGTGTAAGCGAGGGAAAGATCCTCTTTTGTGGCAACGGGAACGGTCGAGATTACTTCAATCTTGCCTTTCCATTCGCCGTGTAAACGTAATGATTCTTTTGCGTAATCCATTTATTATGCCTCCTCAAACGGGAATTTATAATCGAGATTGAATCTGTCGCGAAGAGCGATGAATTCCTTCTGAATGGTCTCGCCTACGGGAACACCCTTATCCTTGCGATCCTGCCATGCATCCCACTCTTTTTCGCCGGCGGTGTAGATACGTTCCGCACCGGGAGCTTTTTCGGAATTGCGAAGGCCTCTGCAGATGTCGCCCGCGGTCTTCTTGAAGGTATCGAGACCCATGAAGAATTCGGGATTGATGACAAAGAAGAAGTGGCCGAGTCTGTAGAAAGCGTTGTTGCCGTCAGCATCCTTGCCGCTGAGCGCCTTCATGAACGGGCCGCCCGCGAGTGCCGCGGAGAGAATTTCAACGATGGTGGTGAAGCCGTAGCCCTTGTAGCCGCCGGTTGCTTCGCCGATACCGCCGATTGAAAGCAGAGCGCAGTTGCCCGCGCGCATATCCTTGAGGATCTTGCCGGAATCGGTCATTGTGCCGCCGTCTTTGGTAACTACGAGACCTGCGGGAGTTTCCTTGCCGCTTCTCTCATAGTATTCAATTTTGCCGTTCTGAACGATGCTGGTGGCGCAGTCGAAATTGAACGGGAACTCCTCGTCGGTAGGCATAGTGAAGGTGAAGGGGTTGGTGCCCATCATCGGCTCGATGCCCCAGGTGGGAGCGACGGAGGGACGGGCGTTGGTGCCCGAAACGCCGATCATGCCGGCCTTCTCGGCCATGGTGGTCCAGTATCCCGCGATACCGTAATGGGTTGAATTATAGATAGCGCCGCCTGCCATACCGTATTCCTTTGCCTTGGCAATAAGCATCTCCATCATGCGGTAGCTCGCTACCATACCCATACCGTTGTTTGCGTCCATTACGACTGTGGTCGGGGT
>JAFZOE010000258.1 GCA_017552845.1 Clostridia bacterium | reverse complement strand
GGCTTTCGATTACTTATTTCGATGTCGGCCAGGGTGACTGCGCGCTTGCCGTCTGCGGCGGAAAGATGATGCTGATTGACGCGGGCGAAGCTGTTTATTCGGAAAAAATCATCCGCGCCCTTGATTCAATGGGTATCAAAAAGCTTGATTACGCTGTCTGCTCTCATTTTCATTCCGATCATATCGGCTCAATGCCTGCCGTGATTGATTAATTTGCCCCTTCCGCCATCATTATGCCCGCGCTATCTCCCGAATATGTGCCCGATACATATATTTACGGTCAGCTGCTCGAATCCATAGGGGAGTATGATGCAGAAATAATAACTCCTGTTCCGGGCGATGAATTCAAACTCGGCGCGGCGACCTTCACCGTGCTCGGTCCTCTCAATGAGCTGACCGAGAATCAGAATGACATTTCACTTGTGATAAAACTGACCTACGGCGAAAGAAGCTTCCTGTTCACCGGCGACGCTGAAAAGGATGAGGAGAAGGATATCATCGCCTCGGGCGCGGACTTAAAAGCCGATGTGCTCAAAGTCGGCCACCACGGTTCCTCGAATTCATCCTCTCTCGAATTCCTCGCCGCTGTCCGTCCGTCATACTGCATTATTTCCGTCGGTAAGGATAATGATTACAGCCATCCGCATGAGCGCACAATCAAGAATATCATGCGTTTCACCGATAAAATCTACCGCACCGATATCTGCTCGGATATAACTCTGACGAGCGACGGAAAAGAAATTGAAATAAGATACTGAGCTTTTCGCTTAAACAAAATAAATAAGAATTTGCGCCGATTATTGTTCAATTTACCCTTGAATAATACGGCGCTTTATTATATAATAATATAGTTATATGCCGCAGGAGGTGAGAGCGTGAGCGAGAGCAGATTTTCCGTGCCGCCGGAAGAGGCGTCGAAACAAAAAGAATACACCGCTCTGGTGCAGGAAATAATCGATACGCGCTTTGCGTCTAAGCCGCTCGCTTTTGTCCACACCTACGGCTGCCAGGGAAATGTATCCGACGGCGAGTATATCAAGGGTATGCTCGAGCAGATGGGCTACGGCCTTACCGATTCTCTCGATGACGCCTCGCTGATTCTCTATAACACCTGCGCCGTGCGCGAGCACGCTGAAGACAGAGTATTCGGAAATGTCGGCGCTCTCAAAAATCGAAAACTCGCGAATAAAGATCTGAAGATATTCCTCTGCGGCTGTATGATGCAGCAGGCTCATATCGCCGAGAAGATAAGAAAAAGCTATTCTTTCGTCGATGTCATATTCGGCACCAACGTCATCCACCGCCTGCCCGAATTTGTCTACCGTTCTCTCTCGACCGGCAAAAAGATTGTCGAGATACCGGGCGGCGACGGTGTTATTCCCGAGAATCTGCCGATTCACCGCGATTCCGGTTTCAAGGCGTGGCTCCCGATTATGTATGGCTGCAATAATTTTTGCACCTACTGCATTGTTCCCTATGTTAGGGGCAGGGAGAGAAGCCGCCCGCCCGAGGTTATAATTGCCAAGGCCGAGGAGCTGGTAAAAAAAGGCTATAAGGAAATAACGCTGCTCGGGCAGAACGTCAATTCCTATGGCAAATCGCCCGATTACGGAATGAACTTCGCTCAGCTTCTCGAGAGGATAAACGCCATAGATGGAGATTTCATTATCCGCTTCATGACCTCTCATCCGAAGGACTGCACTCACGAGCTCCTCGATACAATGGCCCGCTGTGAAAAAGTCGCAAAGCATCTTCATCTGCCTTTCCAGAGCGGAAGCGACAGAATTCTCAAGGCTATGAACAGAGGCTATACCGCTGAGAAATATTTTTCGCTTGTTGAGTATGCTTATAAAGTCATGCCGGATTTATCCATTACCGCCGATGTCATAGTCGGCTTCCCGGGCGAAACCTATGAGGATTTCAGAAAGACGGTTGAGCTTGTGGAGAAATGCGGCTTTACCTCAATGTTCACCTTCATCTATTC
>JAFZOE010000257.1 GCA_017552845.1 Clostridia bacterium | reverse complement strand
CGGAGTTCGGTCGCGTAATTCACCTTGCAGATGCCCCTGTTTATGCATTCTTTCACCGTCTCATCGGGCACGCCGCTTGTGCCGTGGAGCACGAGCGGAACGGAAACGGCGCTTCTGATTTCATCGAGCAGGGGGAGATTGAGCTTCGGCTCGGCCTTATATACGCCGTGAGCCGTGCCGATTGCGGGGGCAAATGAACTTATACCCGTGCGGCTGACAAATTCCGCCGCCTGAGCGGGATCGGTATATGATACGCCCGCCGAATGGGTATCCTCCTTGCCTCCGACCGTGCCGAGCTCGGCTTCAACGGGCAGATGGGAAACCGCCTTTACAACTGTTTCCGAAAGAGCAATATTTTCCTCAAACGGCAGAAGAGAGCCGTCAATCATGATTGATGAATAGCCCGCCTTCGCGCATCTCTGAGCAAGTTCAAAGGAATTGCCGTGGTCGAGATGCATCGCAACGGGAACCGCCGCTTTTTCAGCGAGAGCGCGGACTGCGCCGGCAAACGCCTCAGGGGGCGCGTAATTCAGAGTGCCGGGGGTGGTCTGGATAATTACGGGCGAATTCTCCTTCTCCGCCGCGGCGATTACCGCCTGAATCATTTCGAGATTTTCAACATTGAAAGCGCCGACTGCGTAACCGCCCGCCTGCGCCGATTTCAGCATTTCTTTTGTATCAACAAAGCTCATTTTATTTCCTCACACGTTTTTCTCATCGACCGTAAATGTGTCAATATATGAATTGAGCGTATTCTGCCATTCTTCGGCATACATATCCTTGATAAGAACCGAGCGGTAGCCCGCGTAGAGGCCTTCGCCGAGCGCTTCGAGATTCGCCTTCTGGACCGCAAAGACACAGTCGCCGTAGGCGATGATCTTGACCGAGTTATCCGTCTGGTCATAGATGCTGTCAAAGAAGCCGCCGGGGTAGCCGTCGGAATCACGTTTGATTACAACTACGTCGCTCGCGGTGTAGCCTTTCGCGGAGCAGGTTGAGATAAAGGATTCCGCCGTCTCATCGGTTTCGCGGGCAATATCGTTCATATCGGTCATGACCTGCTGTTTCTCGGCCTCGGTCATCTCCTGCCTGCCGTCGCTGCCCGTGAAATATACGCAGACGCTTCTGAAAGCGACATATTCGGAATAGAAATACTGCTTGATTTTCTTCTCCTGCGCCTTGTCGTTGACGCCCTTGTCATACATTGCCGAGAAGATTACGTCCTCGTATGCCTCGGAGGTGAAAATCTTATATAAAGTCTGCTTTGAAACGCCGATTTTGTCATAGTGGTTTTCAAAGCGCATCCAGTGGTTGTTGACCTTGTCGGAGATATTGATTTTGTCGGTCGCCGAGAGCGAGAGCTTATGGACCACAAAGCTAGAATTAAGAGCGATATACCGCTTGCAGAGCGCGATTGCCGCCTCTTTTTTGTCCTTTTCCTTCGGGGAATCGGAGAGGCCGTAGTCGCCCGGTCTGCCGCCGACGAGGTCGTAATAGTAATCGTATATCTCCATACCTATATCGGTGCCCGAAATCACGAGCGCCGTTTTTTCTTTTTTAACCGAGCATCCGCCGAGCGGGAGCAGGATTGCCGCCGCCGCGAGCAGAGCAATAATTTTTCTCATAAAAATCACCTGTAATAGTATATCACAGTATATAAAATGATACAATTACAATTTTTTTGAAAAAAGTATTTACTTTTATATTATACTTTATGTATAATTAATGTGTATCACCAAATTTTAACATTAAACTCAGACAGAGGTGCGAAATGGAAAAGATAAAGCTTTATATAGCAGGCGAAACCTACGGTATTTCAACCGATGACGATGTGGAATACATTGAGGGCGTAGCCGCGGAAATCGATGAAAAGATAAAGGAAATAATGGAAAACAGCGGCAGGATTTCGATAACCCAGGCCGCAACGCTCACTGCGCTTGAATACGCAGACCGCTATAAGAAATCCGAGCAGACCTGCGAGAATCTGAGAAGCCAGATTCATTCCTACCTCGAGGACGCCGCAAGGTCGAGAACCGACGCGGAGATAGCAAGGCGCGAAAACGAGCGTCTGCAGGATGAAATCAAACTCCTCAAATCAAAGAAATGAGTAAAACTCCCGAAATTCTCGCCCCGGCAGGTTCCTTTGAATCGGTTGCCGCCGCCGTCAGATGCGGTGCGGACGCCGTTTATTTCGGAGGCAAGGCGTTCAACGCAAGGCGCAACGCCGCAAACTTTGAGGGCGAAGAAATCACAAAAGCGATCGATTACTGCCACGCGCGCGGGGTGAAGGTCTATATCACTCTCAACACGCTCGCCGCCGACAGGGAGCTGGACGCGGTCTGCGATGAGATAAGGGAAATGTGCTCCGCG
>JAFZOE010000256.1 GCA_017552845.1 Clostridia bacterium | reverse complement strand
GTGCGCTTTCATCAGAGGCAGCGCGATTATCGGCGAGGGCTGCGTAATCGGAAACAGCGTCGAAATCAAGAATGCGATTATATTTGACGGCGCGCAGGTGCCGCATTTCAACTATGTGGGCGACAGCATTCTGGGTTATAAAGCCCATATGGGCGCCGGCGCGGTGACTTCAAATGTGAAGCAGGATAAGACTCCGATAGTAATCCGCACAGAGATTATGAAAATCGAGACCGGCCTTAAAAAATTCGGAGCTATACTCGGCGACAATGTCGAGGTCGGCTGCAATGCGGTGCTGAATCCCGGCTCGGTCATCGGCAGAGGCGCGAGAATATATCCGCTCTCAAGCGTTCGCGGATTCGTTCACGAAAACATAATCTTCAAAGGCAACGGAAAGGTAGCAAAAATCAATCAAAGGTGAAACAATGGGTAAATATTTCGGAACAGACGGCTTCAGAGGCGAGGCAAATATAGTCCTGACAGCCGATCACGCATATAAAATCGGCAGATTTCTCGGCTGGTATTACACCGAAAAAAACAGAAGAAACGGCATAGACGAGTCGGGCAGAATAGTCATCGGCAAGGATACGCGCCGCTCAAGCTATATGTTTGAATATTCGCTTATAGCGGGCCTCACGGCTTCGGGCGCTGACGCTTATATGCTCCATGTTACAACCACTCCCTCGGTCGCTTATGTCGCAAAGACGGATGAATTCGACTGCGGAATCATGATCTCAGCGAGCCATAATCCCTATTATGACAACGGCATCAAGCTCATCAACCGCGAGGGAATCAAGATGGATGATGAGACGATAGCGCTCGTTGAGGCATATCTCGACGGCGAACTTGAAGTTTTCGGCGAAAAGTATAACGAGCTTCCCTTTGCTCAGCGCGAGCATATAGGAAAGACGGTCGACTATGTTTCCGGCAGAAACAGATACATTGGCTATCTGATTTCACTCGGAATGTATTCCTTCAGGGGCAAGAAGGTCGGCCTCGACTGCGCAAACGGCGCGACCTGGAATGTGGCAAAATCGGTATTCGAAGCTCTCGGCGCGACGACTTATGTCATCAACGCAGAGCCGGACGGCTTCAATATCAACGAAAACGCCGGCTCCACTCATATTGAAGGCCTGCAGAAATTCGTGGTTGAAAAAGGGCTTGATGTCGGCTTCGCATATGACGGCGACGCGGACAGATGTCTCTGCGTTGACGAAAAGGGAAATCTCCTTACCGGCGACCACATTCTCTATATCTACGGCAGGTATATGAAGGAACGCGGAAAGCTTGTGAACAACACGGTCGTAACAACGGTTATGTCGAATTTCGGCCTCTATAAAGCTTTTGATGAGCTCGGCATAGACTATGCAAAGACTGCGGTCGGCGACAAATACGTTTATGAATACATGGCGGAGCATCAGAACTGCATCGGCGGCGAACAGAGCGGACACATAATCTTCTCAAAATATGCCACCACGGGCGACGGAATCCTTACCTCGCTGAAGATGATGCAGGTGATGATGAGCAAAAAGACGACCATGAGCGAGCTCGCGAAACCGCTGAAGATATATCCGCAGATACTTGAAAACATCAAGGTATCGGACAAGCCCGCGGCGGTCAATGACGAAGAGGTTCAGGCGGCGGTTAAGGTTGCGGAAACCGAACTCGGCGACAGCGGCAGAATCCTGCTCAGAGAATCCGGCACGGAGCCCGTAGTCAGGGTTATGGTCGAGGCGGATAC
>JAFZOE010000255.1 GCA_017552845.1 Clostridia bacterium | reverse complement strand
GGGCGGAAAGACAACTCAGGAATTACCGAAAACTCCCGAAGATTTTACTCCAGCAGTCAGGATAATAGCATTTACCGATTCACATAATAAAAACGATCATGTTGCCGATGCAGTTGATACAGCTTATGGGCTTTTTGACGATGACGAAACCTATGCCGGCGTTGACGCTTTCTTCGGCCTCGGTGATTTCTCGAGCGTAGGTGCGGAAGGCGACTATGCAAGATATGCTGAAACTCTCAGAGAGCATGTGCGCGATGAGACTATATGCATCAATATTCACGGCAATCATGAATTTAAAGATGATAACTACCGTGAGTATTTTATAAACAATTTTGGCCATGAGCCCGATACGGTTACCGATGTCAACGGATTCTCATGTGTTGCTTTTTCCGGTGAACGCGGAGCCACCGAATGGACTTTCACTTCAAAGAGCCTGACCTGGCTTGACAATGCGATTACCGAGGCTGAAAAGAAGGCGGATGGTAAGCCTGTATTTGTTTTCCAGCATCCGCATCCCTGGGGAACAGTTTACGGTAGCACCTACTGGTGTGATCCACAGCTCAATGTCGTATTCAATAAGCATCCGGGTATTGTCGACTTCTCAGGTCATTCTCATTTCCCGATGAATGATCCGAGAAGTATGCTCCAGACTACATATACAACTGTAGGCTGCGGAGCTATGGCTACATTTGAGCTGGATAAAAACGGTATACCCGGTCAGCACCCGGACGGCTATGATCCTGCTGCTCAGATGTGCATAATCGAAGCTGATAATGACGGCAGCGTCAGAATCCGCGGCTACGATCTGCTCTCCAACACATATTTCTGTGATTATTATACTGACGATGTCAATAACAGTGATACCTATGCCTATAATTACAGGAATATGAAGGCTCACGACGCCGCTCCCGCTTTTAAGGCGGACACAGCGGCAACGGCATATAAGAATGACAGCGGTGAATGGGTTATTTCATTTGATGAGGCTCAGGCACCCGAGGGCTATATAGTCCATAATTACAAGATTACAATCAAAGATTCGAGCGGAAAGACCGTTGTCAACGATACCTTTATCAATGACTACTATGTGATTGATGATGACGATACTGCAGATTTCAGAATCGGCAGCGATACGCTTGAATCAGGCAAGGATTATACTCTTAAAGTCAGGGCGGTCAGCGCATATAAGTATCATACCGACCTTGAGCTAAAATTTACAGCTCAGTAAAGGAATGTGTCTATGAATAAAACGGCGTCCTTTTATCTGCTTACAGACTGTCACTATGTTTCCAAAACCTGCTGGGAAGACGGTGAGCCAATCACCCGCAGGGAGAGGGGAGATCAGATAGTTCTCAAACTCTCTCCCGAGATTCTCGATTCGTTTATTGATAAGATTATTGCCGATAAAGAAACGGATACCGTTCTTTTCCTCGGCGATAATGTCAATAGCGGCGATATGAATTCTCATTATGAATTCCGTGAACGCCTTCAGAAACTCGCAGATGCGGGCAAGAAGGTCTATGTAACTGTCGCTACTCACGATTACTGCAGCCCAAACGGCGAGGATGAATGCTTCCAGAAGGGAGCTGTAAGATACACGGCAACCGGAACAGAGCCTATACCGTTTATGCTCAGAAGCGGCCTGAATGAATTTTATAATGATTTTGGCCCGAAGCAGGCTTTGAGTATTGATCCGGAAAGTGGCTCCTACGTCGTTAAAATCGGTGATAACCTCCGGCTTGTTGCCATTATTGATAACGGCAACGGTAGAAGCCATTGCGGTCTTTTTGAAGAAGGCATCAAATGGCTTTCGGCTCAGATAGATGAGGCAAAGGCGGCAGGTGATTATGTTCTGCTTGCCGTTCATCATCCTGTTATCCCGCCCTGGGAAGTATATCGTCACATGGCCGATTTTGAGGTTTACGGTGGTTACAGACAGCTTTCGGAGCTTATGTGCGAAAAAAATGTCCGCGCTGTGTTCACCGGACATACTCATGTTCAGAATATACGCGAATTCACTGGCAGAAACGGAAACAGGTTCTATGATATTGCTACCATTTCTCTTGTCAATGCCGCTGGTAAAATGAGAAAAGTTATTGTCGATGATGGCGGAAAATGCACTGTTGAGAGCATCGGATTAGACAGCATCAACGGTGTCGATACCTGTGGCAAATCAGTATTTGATTATCTTTACAGTATCAATTTTACCGGTCTTCTCGAATCAGCTCTGCCTTATGTTGATTCGGATTATGATAAGTTCCTTGAAATGACGGAAGGATTCCTGCCGACCGATAAGCTTAAAAAGCATAAGGGCCTTGTCAGGTTTGCGGTTAATAAGATTCAGAAGCTCAAGCTTTCTACTCTTGCCCGTTTCGGTAAGACAAAGAAAATGCTTTCAAAAGAGCAGTATGCCGAATCCAAAAATAAAAAAGCTTTTGACGGCGTGCTTGTCGTTCTCAGTCATATTTTCCGCGGCAATGCTCCCTATACTCCCGAAACAGCCGAGAATATAGTATTCGGCGGTGTTGCGAAGCGACTTGACCGCATCGTTGCAAAATTCAGGATTGAAGCTCTTCAAAAGGTTATCCCGCCCGGATCTTCTCTGTATGAGATGCTTCAGGATTTCCTTTATAATAACCGAACCGGCGACGATGATTTCATCGAATTTGACCTGAAATAAGGAAGAATAATGCAGAGGTATAAACACGTTGCCGTCATCGGAATTGACGGCATGGGTAATTTCAACCGCCATACCGAGACACCGTGTATGGACAGAATCTTCGCTCACAGCGCTTCAACATATCACGCCATGAGCATGGATCCGACCATCAGCGCCGAAAACTGGGGCGGAATGCTCCTCGGCGCAGAGCCTGCAGTTCACGGCCTTACAAATGGATATATTTCCTGCCATGCTTACAGAAATAAAAATCTCCCGAGTCTCTTTTCAAGAATACGTAAGGCTTATCCCAATTCTTACCTTGCCAGCGTTGTCAACTGGGAGCCGATAAATATAGGTATTGTTGAGAATGGTATCGGAGTAGATAAAAGAACCGCCGATAATGATATTCTTGTTACCGATGAAATAATTGATTGTGTAAATAATAAGCCGCTGTTTTTGTTTGTTCAGTTAGACGAGGTTGACGGAGCAGGTCATCATTTCGGTTACGGCACAGAAGGCCATCTCAAAAAGATTACCGAAATTGATGCACTTGTCGGAAGAATATATGATGAATATGTGAATCAGGGTATCGCCGAAGATACTTTGTTTATCTGCATCTCAGATCACGGCGGTAATAATCACGGCCACGGCGGCTGGAGCGAAGGAGAGAAATATGTTTTCTTTGCTGCAGCCGGCAGGGGAGTGTCCGACGGTAAAATCGGTTTTGCAGTTACGAAGGATATTTCCGCTGTTGTGCTTTACGCGCTTGGAATAGAAATACCTGCTTATAATCCTGCGGGCTTTACCTCACAGGTGCCTGACGGATTTTTTGAGAATTTCAACGGTTTATATAATATGCCCGAAATCATTCAGCCGCCTGTTCAAAAGTTTACACCTGCATTCGATTTTGAAGAAGGTATTTATGACCTTTTCGGTGACAGACTGAAGCTCTGTATGTTCTTTGATAATTCATTAGAGGATGAAACTGGTAAATGCACTGTTTCTCATTGCGGAAATGTCAAATTCTATTCTAATGGTGTAATGGGCGATGCGGCAGAATTCGGCGCAACGGGCTCATTAATAGTTGATAATTTAGTTATTTCAAGAAATTTTTCGTTGGCATTCTGGCTTCTTGCAGATTCCGATTTGCCGGGGCGCATCTGCGTGCTTGGAAATAAATCACTAGAAAATGAACATTATCAGGAAAAGGGTTTTGATATAATTCTAAGAAATCATTCTGTTATGGTTCAGCTCGGATGTGGTGACGACGATACCGATTCCGTAACTTCTTTCGGGGCTGACGGTTTCAGAGGATGGATACATATAGCGGTTTCTTTTGATTATGCGAATAAGTATTTAAAGACTTTTGTCAATTTCGGCCCTGCGCATATTGACTCTGCGGAGAGGCGTTTCTTTGAAGGTGTTTCAAAGGGCGGAAAATTCATTATAGGTGATGATTCGGGAACAGGTTACAATAAGAATAGAGGATTGATATTCAGAATGGATGATCTTCTCTGTATTGACGGAGTTCTGGATGATTCCGATATTGATAAACTTAGAAAGTATTACAGCTGAAAAACATAAAGAAGGAAGTTGATTTATTGAATCTGCCTGCTAAAAAGCATACTTTGATTTCCATAGGTCTTTTCTGCGTTATATTTGCAGGATTGCTTATAACAGCCACTTTTACCGATTTACAGGTTTCTCGGTTATTAACCAAGGGAACGCTGATGCCCGGCAAATACTATGCAGACGGCCTTTTTGGCGTAGTCTTTGAGTGCCTCGGCTGCACTGCACCGTATATTTTGGGGTCATTCAGTCTTTCGATCCTTCTCATTTATTTTTTCAGATTCATTAAAAATCCCAAGGGCAGATTCTTTTCAACGGCAGGCATGTTCCTGCTCGTTTGCGCAACGAATATTGCTGTAATGCTCGATGTTCTTGATTATAATATCCGCCATTACGGTCTTGACGGCAAACCGGATTTTATGAAGGCGGAGCTCATTATTGTCGGAATATTCGCGACTTTTGTTGAGATACTTGCTGTCAATAATTTCTCTGATGCAAGTATCAGAAAACTTGTAAAATTTACTTTTGCGGTTGCATTTGCAATTGCCGTATCAAGTATTACAGTTACACTCATCAAATATCCCTTCGGCAGACCGAGATACAGAGCTATGAATTATGCCGGTGATTTCAGTTATTATCAGCGCTGGTATATAATGAGCGGTCAGCCGGATAAAGAATGGCTCAGAGAGAATTTCACAACATCCGATGCTTTCAAATCGTTTCCCAGCGGTCATACCCAGAGCGCCGCTATGGTGTTTTGCATTGTTATGCTCAAGGATGCGCTTGGAATAATAAATAAGAAAAGAATTGCCATGCTCTGGATATTCTCTTTTGTATGGACAGGTATTATCGCTATAAGCAGAATTATGGTCGGCGCCCATTTCTTCAGCGATGTTCTTATCGGCGGCACCATAGGATTCCTGTGCGTCATACTCGGAAGAGAAATATTCATCTGCAAAGGCTCACATATAAAAAGTCTTAAAGCAAAAGGAGAGGAAATCAAATGAAAAAGATATTCAAATCGGCAATAAGCATAATTCTCTGCCTCGTTCTGCTTACCTCATTTTCAGCTATCGGATTTGCCGATTCATCAAAAATTACGACCTGCGGCGATGACTGTGAATTCTATCCTACAATTATTGTTCCCGGTCTCGGTCAGTCGAGCGTAATTGTAACCGATGATAACGGCAATCCTTTTCTTGATAAAGAAGGTAATAAAGTAGCGGCATTTCCCGCATGGATTCAGATTGATAAGATAATATCCAAGGCATTGATGCCCGCTCTCGCTTCTTTGGCAACCCAGCGCGATGCAGGTCTCTCCGATGCTTTTGCCGATATTATCGATATGTGTTTCGGAATCAATGCCTGCGACCTCAATGCTCAGGTCGTGACAAATACCAAGGTTGAAAAATTCTATTATCCGTATTCGCAGTATTCCGATTATGAGGTCGGTCTTGTCAATATGCATATTCCTTTTGAGCGCTATCCGACCGAGCTCCCGCGTGACCATTTATATTATTTTGCTTATAATTCTTTTGGCAATCATATCGGCCTCGCCGATGAGCTGTATGAATTCATTCA
Source organism: Clostridia bacterium (assembly GCA_017552845.1). Taxonomy (GTDB): domain Bacteria; phylum Bacillota; class Clostridia; order Oscillospirales; family Acutalibacteraceae; genus CAG-177. The sequence continues at coordinate 176 of JAFZOE010000255.1, read as the reverse complement.
GATGGTTAAAGAGCAAACGGGCCATGATAAAGTTAATCTCGTTCCTCTGAGCCAGGGTGCATCAATATTCAGCGCTATGCTTGAATATCATCCCGAGGTAATGGATCAGATTCATAAGGTTATGCTTGTCGTTCCCGCAATAAGCGGCTCGATAATAATCGGCGATGTTTTCAACG